>JAGGZS010000250.1 GCA_021161885.1 bacterium | reverse complement strand
CCATATATCATAAAAAAGATAAGTTTTGCGCCATATTAAGGATTTTCTGTAAACTTATACTTTAAAATTCGTATAGCTTTTATGAACCTAAAATCGGTATTTCGGATACCCGTGTAGATTATTTTTTATAAACTTTATCGGGATCAAAAATTTTTTCGGCGATAATTTCCGTTGTGCCGTCATTATGTACCTGAGTGTAAAAGCACGACCTGTATCCCATGTGGCAAGCAGCGCCATGCTGGATTACCTTGATTAATAATGTGTCCGCATCGCAATCGTAATAGACTGCTTTGACGTCCTGAGTATGTCCTGAAGATTCGCCTTTAACCCAATATTTCTGTCGTGACCTGCTCCAGAAATTTGTTTTTTTTGTTTCTAAAGTGGCTTTAAGTGAATCTTTGTTCATGTATGCCATCATTAAAACCGTGTTGTCTTCGGCATCTTGAATTATTGCGGGTATTAATCCGTCGCTGTTAAATTTTAGTTCATTAATAAATTTCATAATCTTACCGTAACTCCTTTTGAGGCTAAATATTCTTTACATTGTCTTATACTTAATTCTTTATAATGAAAAATTGATGCCGCAAGCACAGCATCCGCTTTGCCGTATTCTAAAGCATTGAACAGATGTTCTAATTTGCCTGCTCCGCCTGAGGCTATGACAGGTATGTTTACAGATGTGGATACGGCTTTATTTAGTTCATTATCATAACCCGATTTTGTGCCGTCGCAATCCATGCTGGTAAGCAGAATTTCGCCTGCCCCGTATTTTGCCATTTTTTGCGCCCATGAAACCGTATCTATCCCTGTTGGAGTGCGTCCGCCATGAATAAAAACTTCCCAATGGTTTTCTTTGCGTTTGGCGTCGATAGCCACAACAATACATTGGGAACCGAACTTTTTCGCGGCTTTTTTAACGAATAGTTCATCTTTTACAGCCGATGTGTTGATAGATACCTTATCCGCTCCGGCGTTAAGGAGTTTTCGTATATCCTCAAGATTTCTTATGCCGCCGCCGACAGTTAAAGGTATAAAAATTTTTTCAGCGGTTTTTTTTACAACATCAATAATAATATTTCTGTTATCCGATGACGCTGTAATATCGAGAAAAACAAGTTCATCAGCCCCCATTTCGTCATATTTGCAAGCGGCTTCAACCGGATCGCCGGCATCAATCAAGTTTAAAAAATTTATGCCTTTAACCACCCGCCCTTCATTGACGTCAAGACAGGGGATTATTCGTTTTGCCAACATTTTATCACCTCGTTTATATCTATCGCGCCGGTATAAAGCGCTTTGCCTATAATGATACCTTCAACTGCGGGATGTTTTAGTTCCGCGATTTTTCTTATATCGTCTATTTTGCTGATACCGCCCGAAGATATTATTTTTATAGAAACGGATTTCAACATTTTTTTCAAACTTTCAATATTAGGTCCTTTTAACATACCGTCTCTTGCAATGTCAGTAAAAATAATCTTTTTGATCCCGAGAAATTCCATATCACAAGCCAAATCAACAGCTTTTATTTTTGTTGTCTCAACCCATCCTTTAACCGCGACGTACCCGTTTTTCGCGTCTATCCCGACAATAAAAATATCGCCGTATTTATTGATACATTCCTTAACAAAATCGTGAGATTTATAAGCCATTGTGCCGAGTATAATCCTATCGGCTCCGGCAGACAAAATTTTCTCTATATCGCCAAAAGTCCTTATTCCGCCTCCAAATTCAATAATCCCCTTAAAATTTTTTCTTATTGCCGATAAAGCCTTAATGTTTTCAGGCGACCCTTTAAACGCTCCGTCCAGATCAACTACATGAAGTCGTTTCGCGCCTGCGAAAGAAAAATTTTCGGCAATGTCGGACGGGTTATTGCTGTAAACGGTTTTTTTGTCGGCTTTGCCTTGATCTAGCCTAACGCATTTTCCGTCAATAAGATCGATAGCAGGTATTATGAGCATTTTTTTTCCTTTTTATGCCGGTCGTATATATCGCAGAAATTTTTCAAAATTTTAAGACCGGAATTCTGGCTTTTTTCCGGATGAAACTGGACAGAAAAAAGCCTTGCCCCGTCCCATAAAATTGAAGCGAAATTTATTCCGTAATCGGTTCTCGCGGCAACAATACGGCTGTCAATAGGTTCTACGTAGTAAGAATGGACGAAATAAAACCATTCTTCATCTTCAATGCCTCTAAGTAAAGGACATTTTTTTTTATAAATTTTTATTTGGTTCCAACCCATATGAGGCACTTTAAGGTCATCGGTAAACCGCTTTACTGTTCCCGGAAAAATGCCTATTCCTTGGATTTTTTTTCTGCTTTCCTCATGGTTTTCAAACAAAATCTGGTGTCCGAGACATATTCCGAGATAAGGTTTTCCGAAATAAATATGTTTTTTTATAGCCGGCACCAAATGTTTATCCTGCAGAGTTTCCATACAGTCGTCAAACGCGCCTACTCCGGGCACTACAAGGCAATGGGCTTTTTCTATATCACGGCTTTTACCTGTAATCTTTATGCTTACGCCAAGATGTTCAAACGCCTTGACTACGCTTTTCAAATTACCCATTCCGTAATCGACTACAGTGATCATATTGTACCTTTTGTTGAGGGTATATTCCCTTCAATTCGTTTATCTATCCAAACCGCATGGTCCAGAGCTCTGGCGAAACTTTTAAACATTGATTCCACTATATGATGCGCATTGACTCCATAAATAGACCGTATATGAATATTCATTTTACATGAATTTGAAAACGCCCTGAAAAATTCTTCAAATAGTTGGATTGGAATATCTTTGATACATTTATCCTGATTTTTTACGTCAAAAATGACAAACGGTCTGCCACCCATATCCACTGCAACCTCTATTCTTGATTCGTCCATGGGAACCGCAGCGCATCCGTATCGTTTTATCCCTTTGCGGTCTTTAAGAGCCGAATCAAAAGCCTGCCCGAGAGCGATACCCACATCCTCAACGGTATGATGGTAATCAACGTCTATATCGCCTTTAGCGTCAACAGATATATCAAACACGCCGTGCTTAGCCGTTAATTCAAGCATATGGTCAAAAAAAGCTATGCCGGTTTTTATGTTGCCGACGCCTGAACCATCTACATTAATTTTTATTTTTATATCGGTTTCTTTAGTAATTCGTGAAACTTCCGCTGTCCTGTCTGCCATTATTTAGTTCTCCGTAATTTTTTTTATCGCATTAAGTAATATTTTCATTTGTTCTTCCGTACCAACGGTTATACGAAGAAATTCGTTTACGCGTTCCTGATCAAAAAAACGAACCAGAATTTTCCGGCAATAAAGTTTTTTGTACAATTCTTCAGCCGAAATTTTAGACGGCTTCACAAACAAAAAATTTGTCTGTGAATCTAATACCGTAAACCCGAGCGATCTGAATTCCTGAGCTGATTTATCTCTCAACTTTTTTATTAAATCTATCCGCCGATGTATTTGCGTAATATTATTTAATATAGCTTCACCGGCAACAATGCTTAACCTATTTAGGTTATAGGAATCTTTTATTTTCATCAAGCCTTTTATTATTTCCGGCGAAGATAGCCCGTAGCCGATTCTCATTCCGGCTAAAGAAAATGATTTTGAAAAAGTTCTTGTAATTATAATATTTCCGTGTTTTTTCAGCAAACCCAAACAATTGTCTTCCGCAAAATCTGCGTAAGCCTCGTCAATTACAAGTATTCCTCCTATTGAGTCGGCAAGCCTTGACAATTTTTTTTTATCGAAAAAATTGCCTGTGGGAGCGTTTGGGTTCGGGATAAAACATATTTTGCATTTTACCGAAAAAATTTCTTCGGGGATATCAAAGTTGCTGTCAAGATTGTAAGATATAATATCAGCGTCAACTGAATTGGCTAAAGTGTAATAGAGAGTATAAGTTGGATTAAAAAGAACTACTTTATCTTTGGGATCGACAAACGACCTGAAAATTATCGACAAAATTTCGTCAGACCCATTACCCGCTATTATTTGCGATGGATCAAGATTATAAAGCATAGCGATTTTTTTACGCAAATCAACCGCCAGTGGATCGGGGTATAGGTTTAGTTTCGACTCTATCGCATTTTTTAAAGCAGATATTACGTTTTCCGGCGGAGGATAAGGGTTCTCATTGGTATTGAGTTTTATTATATCCAAATCATTAAGCTGTTTACCGGGCACATAACCTTGCATATCAATTACATTTTTACGAAAAAAATTATTCATTTCCTTTACACCTCAGCATTACCGATTTATTATGCGCGTCAAGCCCTTCTGTTTCGGCTATTATACTTATTGAGCCAGATGCTGAAACCAATTTTTCTTTAGAATATTTTATAATACTGATTTTTTTCAGGAAATGATAAACACTAAGACCATAGAAAAATTTAGCGTTACCACCCGTAGGGAGCACATGGCTGGGACCCGCAAAATAATCGCCTACTGCTTCAGGAGTGTATTTTCCTATAAAAACAGCGCCCGCGTTTTTGATTTCCGAAACAAAAATTTCCGGAGTTTCAGTCATTATTTCAAGATGTTCCGCAGCGATATCGTTAGCGAGATTAACCATTTTTTGGTTATCATCAACTTCTATAAGAAATAAACCTTTTTCGGCTGAAATGGTTAATATGTTTTGGCGGGTGGAGTTCTGCAGTAATTTATCTAAAGAATTTTTTAAATTCCCTAAAAAATCTTTGCTTGTAGATATACAAATAGCGGTACTGTCTTTACCGTGTTCTAATTGGGCAAGCAGATCAATAGCGACATAATCAGGGTCGGATCTTTTATCGGTCAATATAAGCACATTGCTCGGACCGGCTACCATATCTATCCCGACCTGCCCGAAAACCTGCCGTTTAGCTTCGGTAACATACGCGTTGCCCGGACCGGCTATAACGTTGACTTGAGGGATAGATTCCGTTCCGTAAGCCAATGCGGCAATAGCCTGTGCGCCGCCAATTTTATATATTTCATCAACACCGCACAGTTCACAAGCTGCAAGAATAGCTTTATTTACCGAACCTTCTTTGTTTACAGGCGTTACTGCCACAATTTTTTCTACGCCCGCTGCTTTCGCGGGTAATACTGTCATCAGCACGCTTGAAACTAAAGGAGCGGTTCCGCCCGGGATATAACACCCCGCCGTCTGCACAGGCATACTTATTTCTTTAATATAAGAATTTAAACCTGCATCTAATGTGATATCCGGTCGAAGCTGATTTTTATGGTAATCTATAATATTTTTTTTTGATTGCTTTAAAGCGGATAAGAGATTTTCGTCTAACTTATCTAAAGCGAGTTGAGCTTCTTTTTTGTCAACTTGTAACGGTTTGCCGCTTAAATCTATATTATCGAATTTAAGGGTATATTCACGCAGTGCCTGATCGCCGTTTGTACTGACTTTTTCGATTATCTTTGACACCGTCTCTTCAATATCTGTTTTTAATTTTGTATCAAAAAATTTTTTTTTAAGTTCTTTGTAAGATGGATTAACAAAACAGTTCATAAAAATTTATCCGTTTTTTAAAGAAATCAATTTTTTCTTTTCTGTTACGTATTTGTCTATTTCCTCAGTAATATCTTTTATAGCCGAATATACTTCCTGCGGGTTGGTTTTATTGGTTTCTATAGCGGAATTCAGTTCTTTTAAAGATTTGAGAAAATAATTTGATTTTGTTATGTCGTCATTAATAAAATTCTGCAAACTTTCGGATGCTTGATTGAAATCGTCGGCAAGTTCTGTTAAAAGATCGTTTTTGCGCAGTTTGGTTTTTGCTGAAAAATCACCGTTTTTAATACTTTTCAGATGTTTTTTGAACCGATAAATAGGACCTGCTATTTTATGGGTAGAAAAAATACCGATATACGAAATCACGATAGCGTTAATAAGCATAGCGATAATGGTTTTTATAAGAGCCGTATTATCTATCGTTGAGAGTTTCGCTTCAAGTTTCGGATTAGATTCGACAATTTCAAGCATCAACCGCGATGTCTCACGGGAATTAGTGTATAGCGAATACCCTAAACAACCGGAATATAAAACAACCAAAGCGACAATTAAGCTTGTATACCTAAGCTGTAACGGTTTATCAATTAAAATCCTCCACCAGCGGCGCCTGTTAGACGAGTTTTGAGTGTCCATAATAAAAAATTCCTTTTTTAAAGTTCATTAAATATTAAATTTAACGCTTCATCAATTTTGTTTATATCTTTGGCTCCTGCCTGAGCCATATCAGGTCTGCCTCCTCCGTTGCCACCGGCATGCTGAGCGATTTTTTTTACTATATTTCCTGCATGGTATCCTTTTTTTACTAAATTTTTAGTTATCATTACCAGAAAAAAAACTTTATTTTCGTCATGTCCGCCAAGAGCGATAACAGCGCTGTCCATTTTATTTTTTATTGTATCTGCGAGAGTCCGCAAGACCTGCCGGTTTGTTTCTCCGCAATTATGGACAATGACATTTATGCCGTTTATTATTTTTGTGTTATCCAATATTTTAGACAAGTTGTCAATTGTATTTTTCTGTGCCGCCTGCCTGAGCTGTTTTTCCAAATATTTTTTTTCTTCAAACAGTTTTTTTATTTTATCTTTCATTTCATTAAGCGGAACTTTTAAAGCGGAGCTTAATTCATCAATCATTTTGTTGCGATTAATTATATATTGCTGAGCGGATTTACCGCATAAAGCCTCTATCCTTCGAACACCCGTAGCTACTGAACTTTCATGCTGAATAGCCAATAACCCAATTTCACCGGTGGCGCTAACATGAGTTCCGCCGCATAACTCTTTGCTCACATCCCCGAACGATACAACACGCACCTTTTTGCCGTATTTTTCGCCAAACAGTGCCATTGCCCCTTCCCTTTTTGCTTCAGTAATAGATTTTAATTCGGTTTTGCGAGATAAATTCTGCTGGATTAAATCATTAACCGTAAATAGAATCTGTTCGGTTTGGTCGTCAGTCAGCGCGCTGAAATGAGTGAAATCAAACCTTAACCTGTCCGGTTCAACAAGCGAACCCGCTTGATGGACATGCTCGCCTAACACATGGCGTAAGGCATATTGAATTAAGTGAGTGGCGGAATGATGTTTTTTTATCTCATTTCGCCTTTGTCTATCAATTTCAGCAAAAATCTTGTCGTTTAATTCAATTTTTCCTTTTGTGATTTTTCCTTTGTGCACAATCAAGCCCGGCAGGGGAGAGAACACGTAGTTTATTTCTATTTGCGCGGATTTATTTTTTAAAATACCGGTATCGGCAGCTTGTCCGCCTGACTCGGCGTAAAACGGTGTTTCCCGCAAAATTATCTCTATTTCCGATTCCGAAGTAACAGCGGTTACAATTTCATTATTTTCAATTATACCCAAGATTGTTGTATCAAGTGAGCTTTTTTCATAACCTTCAAATTTTATAGGTGAATTAACTGAGACAAGAAGTTTTTCGTATATTTGCAAGTTATCTTCTTTACGTACATTTTTTTGAGCTGACCTTGCCGTATCGCGCTGTTTTTTCATCAAAACATCGTAAGTTTTTTTGTCGATTTGCAGATTTTCTTCGCGGGCGACGTCTTCGATAATATCAAGAGGTATTCCGTAAGTGTCGTACAGTTTAAATACCTGTTCGCCGGGCAGATGGTTTGTCTCTGATTTTTTAAGTTCCTTAAGTGTTTCCTCTATTCGTTTTATTCCTTCGGTAAGAGTTTCCTGAAACCTCTGCTCTTCATTTTTTATAATATTTTGGACATCATTTTGTTTTTTTAATAATTCAGGATAAATATCGCCCATTTTTGAACACACCGCAGGAAGCAGTTTATATAAAAACGGTTCGTTTATATCAAGTTTCAAACCGAACCTGAACCCGCGGCGCAAGATTTTTCTTAATACATAACCCCTGCCTTCG
Organism: bacterium; assembly: GCA_021161885.1. Lineage (GTDB taxonomy): Bacteria > Auribacterota > Auribacteria > Auribacterales > Auribacteraceae > JAGGZS01. The sequence goes on along the minus strand of JAGGZS010000250.1, from coordinate 7,500 downwards.
TTAGATGGATACGCGCCGTCCGATAAAGCGAACGCTAAACATCTTATATGATCGGCAATAACATTAAAAGCTGTTCTGTAAGATGGATTTGTGTGTTTTTTACCCGTCAGTTTTTCTGTTTCTTTTATTAAAGGCAATATAAGGTCGGTATCAAAGTTAGAGTGAACATCCTGCATAAAAGCGGTTATGCGTTCAAGTCCCATACCCGTATCGATACTTGGTTTAGGCAGGTTGTGCATAACGCCTTGATTATCCCTGTCGAACTGCATAAACACAAGGTTCCATAATTCAAGATAGCGGTCGCAGTCGCATTTTCCTATACCACAATTATTACCGCACGATAACGCCTCGCCTTGATCAATAAGGATTTCCGAACAAGGTCCGCATGGACCGGTATCGCCCATACTCCAGAAATTATCTTTTTCGCCCAGCCGGATTATCCTGCCGTTTGGCAGAGCGCTTATTTTTTTCCAGATTTTTTCGGCTTGGTCGTCGTCTTTATAAACAGTTACCCATAAGTTATCTTTTGGAAGCCCTAATGTGTTATGCAGAAAATCCCAAGCGAAAAATACCGCGTCTTCCTTAAAATAATCCCCAAAGGAAAAATTGCCGAGCATTTCAAAAAAGGTGTGGTGCCGTGCCGTAAATCCGACATTGTCAAGGTCGTTATGTTTTCCGCCCGCGCGGATACATTTTTGCGAACTGACCGCCCGTTTATAATCTCTGGTTTCGTTACCGAGAAAAACGTTTTTAAACTGGTTCATTCCGGCATTAGTGAAAAGTAAAGTAGGGTCGCCATGGGGTATAACCGATGAACTCGGGATATGGGCGTGCCCGTTTTTTTTAAAATAAGATATAAATGAATTTCTGATTTCTGACGCAAGCATAATATTTTACTAAATCTCCTTATTGTGAATCTGCCAACTTTTCAATTACATCATAAATTATAGATTGTGAAGATCATTTTTGGTACAAAAAATCAGATAAAGAACTTTTTGTTTTTAAATGTCTCTGCGGATGAGCCGAATATTTCCTGTCAAGAGAGAACAGTTTTTTTTCAGCGCATTTTAAAGCCAGTTCTTTTTCTGAAAATTCTTTATCAAAGAGAATAGCCAAAGTATATTCTATTATGTCCGGCGGAAATTTTTTTGACAAAAGCATTCTTTTAATAAAAAAAATCCCAACAAGGGAACGGCGCAATTTTGACTGCGCTATTTCATAAGCGGCGCGTTGTTCATTATAAAAATTTTTATTTGTTAAATAATCGATAACATCGTCGATTTTTCGGGCATTAAATTTTTTTGCGGTTAATTTAGCGATTAACTCGTTTTTACTCATATCCCTGCGAGCGATAATTTTCAGGGTTTGGCTTAAAATATCTGAATCCGGTTTTTTAATATTGTCCATTTATTTTTTAGGTTCGTTAATAATGACATAACCGAGATTTAATGAATGAATTAATATATCTCCTTCAAGAGATTCGGTATTTTTTTTAAAATCATCTGTATTTTCGATAGGCTTGCGGTTAATTTCATCGATAATATCGCCTTCGTGTAACCCTGCTTTTGCCGCTGGGGAATTAGTGTCAATTCCAATAACAACAACCCCCTCAATTTTTTCCAGATTATAGCGTTGTTTCAGGAAATTGTCGGGGTCCTGCACAGTGATACCCCGCCATGACACATAATTTTTTGCGCTTGCTCTCTGGAGTTCGGCAGTATCCTTGCGTTCTGTAATGAGCACTTCAATATTTTTGATTTTTCCGTTACGGTATATTTGCGCCTTAACTTTAGTGTCTATTTGCGTTTGGTTAATAATGTTAATCAAATCCTCAACGGTGTAAATATCGCAGTCTTTGAATTTCAGGATAATGTCGCCCTGGCGGATACCGGCTTTATCAGCGGGACCGTTTTTCATTACTCTTGCTACAAGTACCCCTTTGTTTTGTGTAAGACCGAATTTGGAGAACATATTTTTTGATAGATTCTGGATAGCGACTCCCAGCCATCCGTATTTTATTTCTTTGCCTGCAATAAGATTATCAAGAATGAGTTTTGCGTTATTGATAGGCAGCGAGAATCCTATTCCGGCGTTTTCGCCTGAATTACTCAGTATAGCTACATTAATGCCTATAACATTACCGTTGATATCAAGCAGGGGGCCTCCGCTGTTGCCCGGATTGATAGCTGCGTCAGTCTGTATTAAATCACCATAATATCTGCGTTTCATATCTGAAGAAGGCAGGTTTCTGTGTATCGCGCTTACAATTCCTAATGTTACAGTCGGCTGTGGATTGTTTTCATAAATAGCGAACGGATTGCCTATGGCAAGCGCCCATTGACCCGGCTTAACATTATCTGAGTTGCCCAGTTCAATGAACGGAAGGTCATCAGCCTCAATTTTTATTACCGCCAAATCCGAATGTATATCGGAACCGCATACCACACCTTTGAATTTTCGTTTATCAGGAAGAATAACCGTTATTTCATCAGCCTGCTGAATAACGTGTTCATTGGTAAGGATATATCCATTTGGATCGACAATAAACCCTGAACCTATACCGCTTTGGCGGAATTCCCGCTCAGGAATACCGAAAAAATATTTAAATAATTCGTTTTGGAACGGGTCGTTAGAATACCGCTGGCGAATGATTGACGTTACCGTAATTCCCACAACAGCTTTAGCGGCATGGTCGGATATATCTATAAATTTATCTTGAAGTTCATAGACATCAGCGTGTAACGATGAATATCCGTTGTGAAATTTATTGTTTAATAACAGATAACAATTAAGTATTATCAGAAAAAAAATAAATATAAAGAAAATAGGTTTTGTTATATTTTCTCTAATAAATTTCATAAAATAATTTTCTCCTTTTCTTTAGATTTTTTTTTCTCTTTTTCGTTTTGTTTGTTTTTTAAATCTTTTAAATCTTTTAATATTTTGTCAAGCAGTTCGGGTTTGCTTTCAATTTCATTTTTAGCCGCGTCCCGTCCTTGTCCAAGGCGAATATCACCGTAACTGAACCATGCTCCTTTACGCAGGACAATATTTTTTGATACGGCAGTATCTAATACGGATGCCACGTAAGAAATGCCTTTATTGTATATAACATCGAATTCCGCTCTGGCAAATGGGGGAGCGAGTTTGTTTTTTACTACTTTAACTACAACATGGTCGCCCTTGAATGTTCCTTGCGAATCTTTAACTGAACCTGATTTACGCATTTCCAATCGTATTGACGAGTAAAATTTTAAAGCGCGCCCGCCTGTGGTAGTTTCAGGGTTGCCGTAAACTATGCCTATTTTTTCTCGTACCTGATTAATAAAAACACAACAGGTTTGTGATTTACCTAAGACAGATGTGATTTTGCGTAATGTCTGAGACATTAATCTTGCCTGAAGACCCATAAATGAATCTCCGATATTACCTTCAATTTCAGCTCGCGGAACAAGAGCCGCTACTGAATCGATAACAATTACATCAAGTGCATTGCTCTTTATGAGCATTTCGACTATATTCAGGGCGTCCTCACCGCAGTCGGGCTGGGATATGAGCAGGTTGTCTATATCAACGCCTATTTTTTTAGTGTAAGCCGGGTCGACAGCGTGTTCCGCGTCGATATAAGCGGCTATGCCTCCTTGTTTTTGCGCGTTAGCTACAATATGCATGGCAAGTGTTGTTTTTCCGCAGGATTCAGGTCCGTAAATTTCGGTAACTCTGCTTCGCGGTATGCCGCCTATACCCAATGCTTCATCAAGCGTATAAGCGCCTGTCGGTATAACAGGTATATCATCAATCGGGTTATCGCCGAAGCGCATAATGCTTCCTTTGCCGAACTGTTTTTCTATCTGGGAAATAGTATTTGACAGTGATTTGTCTTTATCTGCTTCAAATGTGTCTTTTCCGGTCTTCGCCATAAACTTAAGCTCCTTTAATTTTTAATTTAATTCTTTTATATAAAAATAATATATTTTTGTACTTGATAGCAAGAAAAACTTAATTTTATTAAAAAATATAAATTATATTAGAAAAATGATTTATGAACTGTCGTATAAACAGGCCCCTCTTTAGTTAACACGCTTTTTATCAGTGAACAGTATTCAGGCGCAAATTCACCGAATGTTTTGTTTTTATCGTTAGTTATTAGTTTAAGGCATTTTTTGGATAAACTCGGTTTACCTTTGATTTTTAGTCTGCCGATAGTTATATGAGGTTTAAAAATTTTTTTTTCAGGCGTTAACCCGATAGAAGAAACAATCCTGCTTTCGATTTTGTCGGCAATAGCTGTAATTTGTTCTTTGCCTTGGCCGGCGCCTATAAAGATAACGCGGGGTTTTGATAAATTCGGAAAACATCCGATACCGTTAAGCTCATATGTGAACGGTTCACATTTTGTTACGATTTCATCTAATACGGATATTAACAGCGCTATGGTTTCCTCGCCAACTTCTCCCATAAAACGTAAAGTAAGATGAATACTTCGGGAATTAACCCATTTTATTTTATCAGTTACCGAATGTTTGTAATTGTTTATATAAATATTTAGTATACGCTCTATGGGCTTGGGCAGTTCAATAGCGTAAAAAAGTCGGGATGTTTTGTCATTTGTCATCAGTTTGTATTCCGCCAAAAATAATTTTCAGCGCTTCATTTGAGGTTTTAAGTTTAATATCTTTCCTTGAGCCTGTTAAATTAAATTTAAAACATTTTGTTTGGTTCTTTGAAGTAAACGCGATATAAACCAGCCCGATAGGTTTTTCTGGAGAACCGCCTCCGGGCCCGGCAATACCTGTTACGGCGCAAGCGAAGTCTGAACCGGATACATTACGTACCCCTTCCGCCATTTCTAAAGCGATTTGTCTGCTGACCGCCCCGAATTTTTTAAGAGTTGTTCTTTTTACATTAATTAAAGTTGATTTTAAATGGTTGGAATACGCTATCACCGCACCTAAAAAAAATATGGATGAACCAGGCACTTGGGTTATACGGTGTGATATTAACCCCCCTGAGCATGATTCTGCAAGCGATAACGTAAGTTTTTTTTTGATAAGCAAAGCCGCTATTTTTTTCGGCAATTGTTCGTTATAATCAAATAGTTCGCCCATAGCATTTATCTAAACAGATTTTTCGTTATTATTTTGTTATTATTTATAATGGCTTAATCGGCTCGATTTTCAGAATTTTGTAATGGTATTCTTGAGAATTTATGGAAAAAACAAACTCCTCATCTAATTTTTTTCCTATAAGCTGTTTCGCAAGGGGCGTCAAGTAAGAAATAATGCCTTTTTCCGGTTCGGAATCCCAAATTCCCATTATTGAATATGTAAGCGTTTTATTATTAGATAAATCTTTAATATCGATTTTAGTGGCTATGGAAACTTGTTTATCGTTTACTTTGCTGTAATCAATAATCTGTACTTTAGATAAAACAGACTCAAGTTCCTGTTTTTTGCGCATCAGGCGAGCGTGTTCCTCTTTAGCGGCTTTATACTCAAAATTTTCACGCAGGTCGCCGTGTTCACGGGCGATACTTATATTGCGGGAATTCTGTGGAATCAGCACATTGGTAATATGATTTAATTCGCCCTGTTTTTTTATAAATCCATCCTGTGAAGAATGAACAACATCGGCTTTAATGCGTTCGGTTTTCATTAAACTTCTTACATCAGGGCAGACAGTGATGAATTTAGCGAGTATAGACTGTTTGTTCATTTTATCCAGCGAACAGTCTAATATGGTTTCTGCGACGTGCATAATATCGGCACGATTGCTGACTTTAAGAAGTTTTTCTATAAACTTAAAATTATTCGATAAAATCAGGTCTTTTATCCGATTAATTATTCTTGTATTTGTGGATATTACGCCGGATTCATGAAGATCCATTAAATCAATTAATTTTTCCAATAATACAATAGTATTAAAATTTTTCAGGAGTGCTTTGTAAGAGGTCGAAAATAAGTTTTTCGCCATCCAGAAAAGCAAATTTTCCGCATCGCCTATAAGATCGTAAGCGCGTTTAAAAACATCAATTAAAAGAGGTTCATTATCTTTATTTTTTAAAAGGTCTTTTATAATATCGTCAATTATCTCTAACGGCGCGTCGAATAATAAGACTATATAAATATCCTGCCATTTGTCTGGATATAAATCTTTTATATCTGAAGAAATTTGTTTTTGGAATTCAGCTTTATTCATATTGCGCACAGCTTCATTAATTGACTTTGCGCTGTCAAGTATAGACCTTGCGTTGTGCTTAGTATAAGATAAAGCCTCAGGCAAATGGGTGTTTAATGATGAAAGGGTATAATAAGCGTCTAACGCGAGAGAGCTGTTTACTTGAGAATTTAATTCAATAATTTTAGTCAAGTCTTCAGCTATGGTTTTAAATAAAGATTTATCAAAAGTTTCTTTTCTCGGTTTTTTTAGATGACTGGATATAAAATTAAGTTTTTCCCTGAAATTGGTTAGCTTATTATATTGTTTAAGAAGTTTATTTTCAAGTGAGACCGGTTTATCAAGGAGTATATAATTTTTTTGTTTTTTTTCCGGAGAAATTATATACGGGTTGGTTTTTAGAAGAGCTTTTGTTTTATCCCACCATTTTTTCCATTCTTTTTCACCGATTACATCTGAGGCGAGCAAATCGTTTATTTCAGGTAAAATGGTTTTTTTTGATTCAAAACTGTTTAATACGATTTTAATAAGCTCGACAGGATCGTTTTCAGCAAGTTCTTTTAGTTTATTTATATCTTTATATTTTAAAGCGGATATGTGATTGTCGCTTATTTTTGTAAGAGCGGTAATGGCCAGTGAAATTGCCATGGGATGATTTTTTTTAGTATAAAAGTCTATTGACAACAACTGTGAATCGTAATCAATATGCGTTATTTTTCCTATACCCCAACTGTTATGCCTGCAAAAAGAACCCGGCTTGAAAGATGTTAAAATTTTCATTTGGGTTATGGCTTCAACAAGGTTGCTTACAGGATCGGTTACGCGAGCGACTTTTAAAATTTTCTCAAGTTTAGGAAAATCGCGGTAAATTTTTCTGTAATAATCGGCTGTTTTCTCGTGGATATCTTCATCATAAGGCATAAGTTCGGCGACACGGCGTATTGCAAGCAGAGCGTCTTCTTTCAACTCTTCATCAATAAGGTAAGGGATAGACATATTCAGCAAAGCGGCCGCGGATTTATTATGACCTTTTTTTTCAAATTCAAAGCTTAAACCGCAAAAAAGTTCATTGTCAAGCGGATCGTCTTCAAGTAACTGCAACCAGATATCTTCAGCTTCCTGAAGTTTTTTTACTTTTAGTAAATTATGTATTTCTTCTCGGTAAATGCTTATCATATAAGATTTTTTAGTTTGATGTTCAAGAAAAAGTCCTTTTTTAATTCTTTTTCAGTATACCATTAAACACTAAATTTAGTAAAGAAAAAATAATTTCTATAAGACTTCCGGAAATTATGACCAGAAAATAATTAGTTACCTGAATAT
>JAGGZS010000197.1 GCA_021161885.1 bacterium | reverse complement strand
TTTCTTACATGGTAGCGAGAAGATATTTGCAGGTCAAACAAAAATTTTATAATTTTATCCTGTAAACTCGGTATTATGTCTAAAAACTTAACTCCGTATTCATAGAAATTTTTTCGTTCTATATTTTTTTTTCTTCTAACCTGAGCCGTTAAGAAAAAATCATGGACTATTTTTTTTCGTTCATTCAGGGGAAGAGAAAACCTCACGCTTAATTTATTCTTTTCTTTTAAAAAAGTATTTGTCTCAAGTTTCAATCCGTTACCGCTTAAATCTCTAATCAAGGCTGTTGTAGAAAAAGATTTAATCCCGTTTTCGTTATCATTTGAAAAAAAATTAATATGAGCCGGAATTTCCACGTTTAACCTAAAGAACTCTCTTTTCTCTACAAACTGCATAGCGACATCCTCATAAATTAAATTAATTAATTAATTAATTTTTAATTTCATTTTTCAGATCAACATATTTCAGTATATTCTTTCATCCTTTGGTTCAGTTTGCCCTTAAGACGAAGCATAGATTTCGTATGCACCTGAGATACTCTCGACTCGGACACGCCTAAAATTCTGCCTATTTCTTTAAGCATTAAACCTTCATAATAATATAAAATAACAACCATTTTTTCCTGAGGATTTAAATCGTTTATACATTCCGAGAGAAAACCTTCAAGCTCTTTTTGTTCGCTCATACCCAACGGAGATTTATATTTTAAATCTTCAATAGTATCAATAATCTGTAATGGTTTATCATCGTCCCCTGAATTAAGCACGGTATTCAAAGAAATCAAAGTGGTGGGCGTAGCGTAATTAATCCAATCGCGCAGTTCTTTTTCAGATATTTCAAGGTGATTAGCGACTTCCTCGTCTGTAGGCTGGCGACCTAATTGTTCTTCAAGTGCGGTATATACTTTCTGGAGAAGTTTTGCCCTGCCCCTTACAGACCGCGGAACCCAATCAAGCGATCGAAGTTCATCTAATATTGATCCTTTTATGCGTGTTGTAGCATAAGTTTCAAACTGGGTACCGCAATTTACGTCATATCGTTCTATCGCTTTAATCAAACCTATTACTCCGGAACTAATAAGATCATCAGAGTCAATATGCGACGGCATACTTATGGCCATTCTTCCCGCGATATATTTCACAAGAGGTAAATAAGTTATAATCAATTTATCTTTTGACTGCTTATCTTTAACGGTATTATATTTTTCCCACCAACCTGCCAATTGTTTTTCAGTCTCAGGAGATTTTTTCTTTGAATATTTTTTTACCTTCATCATAGTCCCCTCTTGTATAAAGTCCCTGAATCGTTAATATTATTTTTAATTATCATTTTCTTGATCGTTCTGTTCTGAATAATTTTCTTGAGCCGCCGTTTGATTTTCATTATCAAAAAATGATTCTTGCGAATTACTATTTTGTTCTTTACTTTCCTGTGCAGCCATTTTCTGATTTCTGATTTCTTCCTTTTTTTTATTCTCATATTCCATTAAAGCGAAAGCAATATCTTTCAAAAAATTCATCAGTACAAATCTGCCTAAACAGCCTATTATCAGCAGAGATACGCTCGCGCGCAAAAAACCGCCAAGTATAGGCACGCCGGATAAATAGGAAATTATAAAAGTTGCCGCAAAAACCAAAATTGATAAATTTATTAATATTTTTCTTAACAACACGTTCATTCTTGAGTAATTTCCATTATTTGCCCGGCAAAATCTGCCAATGTTTTGTTATTAGACGAACAATAATTGCACAATTTATTAGCCAGTACCTTAATACAGGTTGAAGCCTTACACTTTGTATTATTTAGCACAAATGATACCTGTTTTCTCACAGCGTTAGTTACAGCCGGGTCTTTAAGTATAAAACCAAGTTTTTCAACCTTTACTGTTAAAAACCGCTCTGTTACGAGAATAAACTTTTCTTCTATTTGCTGAGCTTGCTCGACACTTTCGGCCATATTCACAAGCAAAGAAAATTTCACTTTTTTTGAGATATGCTCCATTGTTTTAATCAACGCGTAAGCATCTGTAAAGGAAGTAGGTTCCGGTGTCGCAACAACAATAACCTCACCTGCCGCTACAATAAAATCGGTAACATTTTTTGATATGCCCGCTGCAGTATCGATCAACAAAAAATCCACATTATCCTCAAATTCCGCAAACCCTTGTATAAATTTTGAACGCTGCTCACTATCAAGCTCGGTTAACGATTGATTGCCTGACGCCGAAGGAACTATTTTTATGCCGGCAGGTCCTTCAATAATAATTTCTTTTATTGATTTTTCACCGTTTATTAGATGTTCTAAATTGAATTTCGGATGAAGCCTAAGCAAAACGTCAATATTAGCTAATCCCATATCCGCGTCAACAATAACCGTTTTCTTATTCATCTGTGTGAGAGCCACGGCAAGATTAGCGCAAATATTAGTTTTGCCGACACCGCCTTTTCCACTACTCACCGCGATAATTCTTATCCCTTTTCTGCCGCGCTTGCGGGTGGCAAGATGTCTTAATTGTGATGCTTGATCGTTCAAATTATATTTCCTTTAAAAAAAATTTATCAGACAACTATCATTTCTTCATTCAACTGCTGAGAAAAATCTTTCCCCTTAAACAGCAAATTAGACATAAGTTCAGCAGACATAATAGCTATGTCGTCAGGCACATTCTGCCCATTAGTTATATATGATATAGGTATTTGAGTTCTTACCGCTTGGTTAAAGATTGTCCCGTAACGCCTTGTTTCATCAAGTTTGGTAAACAATAAACAAGAAATATCGAAAATATCAAAATTCTCAATAATATCGTTTAAATCGGATAATTTAGTTACCGCACTTAAAACCAGATGAATTTCTATGGGATAACTGCACTGTTTAAACAAATTGTTCATTACAGACAATTGAATTTTATCGTAACTGCTTCTGCCGATTGTATCTATTAAAATAACGTCTTTATCGCTATGAGCATTCAATTTGCTGTTTAATTCATCTAAAGTGGACACTGTTTCAACAGGAACATCTATAATTTCCGCGTAAGTTTTAAGCTGTTCCTGAGCCGCTATCCTGTATGTATCTATGGTAAAAAGAGCCGCTTTCTTTTTAGCGATTAACGAAATATCAGCCGCGAGTTTCGCGATAGTTGTTGTTTTGCCGACACCTGTCGGACCTACCAGAGACAATATTTTCTGTTTTCCGCCGACCAGTTCAAATCCGCCGGAATATTTTGTGATCTTCGCTATTAACGATTCCATATATATGCTAAGTTCACTTGAATCCAGCGGTTCTTCATGAAACATTTTCGGGTCAATATTTCTTTGGATTGAATCGACTATTTCAGAATCTACTTCCTGATCTAAAAGCAATTTACAAACCGGAGGATATAAAACCTTATTTAAAGTATTATTAGTAACCGCCGAATTTATATTAAGCACCTTTTTCATTTCAAAAATATTATTTTGTATACTTTCAAGATGTGGAATAAGCCTGTCCAACGAAATATTGCTCTGGAAAAAATTCTTTTCAACCCGAGTCTCAAGTTTTCTGAAAAAGTCATCTATTTTTTCATTAATTCCCTGAAATTGCGTATATGGATCGAGTTGTAAATTTACTGGCTTCAGACCGGTATTTTTGCCGGAATCATTCTCGCTTACCGCAGGCGAATAAAACGCCTTGCCTCTTTTATTATAACCTAATAATTCGGTTTTCTTCTTTCTTTTTGCAGGAGTAAAATTAATATACTCAACTTCTGAACCGGCTACAACTTCAAATTCTTCCAATTTGCCGTCGTAAGAATGTGCGGCTTCAGCAACAGGTATTTTATTCATGCTCAAAATAATCGCTTCAGACCCAAGCTCCCTTTTTATTTGCTCCATTGCTTCTTTTATTGTAACTGCCCTGTACTTTTTTATTTGCATTGCCGTATAACCCCAAAGTGTTACAATTAGTTATTAGTTACTATTTAGCCGCGAGGGCTTTACTGTCATCTAACGATTCATGCAGCGAAACTATTGCCATAGGCCGTATAGTTACTCGAGGGTCAACTTCCCCGTAAGATATAACCGGAACCAACGGCAGTTTAGACTCAATAAGACGTTTTAAATGCAACCTTATAGCCGGTGAACATATAACCACCGGATTAATACTCTGCAAATTAAGTTCATCCGCTTTTAACGATATATTATTTATCATCACCTGCATCAAAGCCGGGTCCATCGATACAGCCGATGAATTATCAGCGCCGGCTACACTGTCTGACATCATTTTTTCCAATTCGGGATCAATAGAGATTACTTTCAATACTCCATCTTCATCAAGATAAGCAGCCACAATGGACCTGCCAAGCGACTGCCTCACAAACTCGCTTAAAAAATCAGGGTCTTTTGTTCTTGTGCCGTAATCGGAAAGAGCTTCAAGAATTCTGCTAAGATTTTTTATCGGCACCTGTTCTCTCAATAAATTCTGCAGAACTCTGTGCACTGCGCCGAGTGGAAGCATATTCGGCACAACTTCTTCGACAACGGCTTTATTTGTTTCTTTTAATCCGTCAAGCAGGTTAGACACATCCTGCCGGCTTAACAATTCGCTCAAATTCATACGGATGATTTCCGTTAAATGAGTTGCTAAAACCGAAGCGCTGTCAACCACTGTATAACCTATTGACTCGGCATAATCTTTCCTTGAATTTTCGATCCATACAGCCGGCAGCCCGAATGCCGGTTCAGTAGTTTTACGTCCTTCAAGTTCGCCCACGGCAGTACCGGGATTCATAGCGAGGCAATGGTCGGCATCAAGAGTTCCTTGAGCAACAGATACATCGCCAATCTTAATTTTGTATTCATCAGGCTGAAGCTGAATATTATCTCTAATTCTTATTGCAGGAATAATCATACCGTAATCACCAGCGTACTGTTTTCTTATGATTGTAATTCTATCTAATAAATTCCCGCCCTGATTAATGTCAACGAGAGGGATCAAAGAATAACCAATTTCGATTTCCATTGGATCAACTTGCAAAAGCTGTACCAGATTTTCTCTACTTTCACCTTCTTCATCAAACTCTTGAACAATTTCCTCTTCATCTTCTGATTTAGCTTTATTTACAAGATAACCTACAACGGCAATAAACGCTGCTATTCCAAAAAAAGGTATTTTCGGAAAACCGGGTATTAAACCGAATATAAAAATAATTAATGAACCAATCAAAGCGGCGCGCGGCTGCATAAGCAGCTGGCGGCTTATATTCTCTCCGAGTCCCGCTTCCGAATCGCCTGAGCGTGTTACGATAATGCCCGATGCTGTTGCGATAATAAGCGACGGAATTTGCGCAACCAATCCGTCGCCTATTGTCAAAAGCGTATATTTACGCAATGCTTCTACGACGGGCAGTCCCATCTGCAGTACACCTATGCCCAACCCGCCGAGCACATTGATAAAAGTAATCATAATACCTGCCATGGCATCGCCGCGCACAAATTTACTGGCGCCGTCCATAGCTCCGTAAAAATCGGCTTCCCTTGAAATTTCTTTGCGCTTAATTTTTGCTTCGTCTTCAGTAATTAAGCCTGAATTAAGGTCAGCGTCAATGCTGAGCTGTTTGCCCGGCATAGCGTCTAAAGTAAACCTTGCGGCGACTTCCGCTATACGGGTCGCGCCTTTTGTGATAACAGTAAACTGAATAATGACAAGAATAAGAAAAATAACTCCGCCGACTATATAATTTCCTCCCACAACAAAATCACCGAATACCTCAATAACATTGCCCGCAAACCCTGTTAACAAAATTTTACGCGTCGTAGCCACGTTAAGAGACAACCTGAGCAATGTCGTAAACAGAAGCAGAGACGGAAACACGGAAAACTCAAGCGGTTTAGGTAAATATGTTGCCGTTAAAAGGATCAATATGGCAATTGCTATATTAAATGTAAGAAGAATATCAAGTATTGCGCTCGGTAAAGGTATTATTAAAGCGACAAGAATACCTATTATGCCGGCGGCAAGACCAAAATCGCCGTGCGACATAATTTTGTCCAAAGTAAATTTTGAATTTTGCTGTTCCATTTATCCCCACTATGTTGCGAATGAAGGCATTTTCTTTTTATTCATGCGGTACACATAAGCCAGCACTTCAGCTACAGCACGGTACAAATCAGGGGGCACTTCCCCGCCGACATCTACTGTTTTATACAAGATTCTTGCCAACGGTTTATTTTCCACTACGGGAACATCATTTTCCTTGGCTATTTTTTTAATTTTTTCCGCGATTAACCTCATACCTTTAGCAACTACTCTCGGAGCTCCCATATTCAGCGGGTCATATTTTATAGCCACAGCTATATGGGTAGGGTTGGTAATTACCACATCCGCTTGAGGAACTTCATTAAACATAAGTTTGCGCATTAACTCTTTTCCGTAAGACCTTATCTTGCTTTTAATTTGCGGATCTTGGTCCATATCTTTTTTCTCATCTTTGACTTCCTGCTTGGTCATTTTCATATCTTCCTCGAATTTCCATTTACGGTAGACGTAATCAAGTATAGCCAAAACAATCAAGACTAAAGCTATTCGAAAAACCACTTTATAAATCATCATGGAAATAAAAGTAAGAAGTTCAGGGATACTTTTATCTATAAGAACCACAAATTCGCGTAAATTACTTGTTATCGTTATATATACCACCGGGATAATAATAATAAGTTTGCCTAAACTCGCGCCTAACTTAACGATCTGGTCTTTTTTAAAAATATTGAGCTCGCCTAATTTGGGTTTGAGTTTACTAAACTTAGGTTTCAATGGCTCAAATGTAAAAATAAAACCTACCTGAACAAAATTTGAAAAAAAAGAACAGAACAAAATTACCGACAATATAGGCAAAATAATTTTAACCAGATTCAAAACAACGGTAATAACAAATGTTACGTAACCCGCTGAATCAAATTGTTCGTTCATACGAGACAACAAATATTTAAACTGTAAAATCATTTGATCGCGCATATAGGGACCGAAAACATAAAGCCCGATTACAGATCCTAAAAGCATAATAACAAGCACCACTTCATTACTATGACACACATTTCCTTTTTCGCGTGCCTCAGATCGCCGTTTAGATGTGGCCTTTTCTGTTTTGTCCTCTTTATATTGATCCGGCATAACTGCCCCTTAAACAAGTCTTAAAACTGTTTCTAAATCTTTATAAAATATTTGTATAATGTAATATATAAACCCTATTAAAAACGGAAAAACCACAACAAGCCCAAGCAGTCCTATCGCGATTTTGATAGGCAGCATTAAAATCATCAAATTCATTTCAGGGATAGCTTTTCCTAAAATACCAAAAGCAACGGTTGTAATAAGCAGAAAAGCCATAATGGGAGCTGAATATTTAATGCCCAGCTCAAAAATTTTGCTTATCATAGATACAAATTTTTTAATCAACTGACCATTTACACAAGCCGCTCCAAGCGGTACGATTTCAAAACTTTTCACAATCAGTTTTATTAAAAAATAATGCCCGTCCAGGCTTAAAAAAATGAGCATAAACAAAATAAACTGAAACTGAGCCATCTGGCTGATTTTTTCCTGAAACATCGGGTCAAACATACTTCCCTCACGCAAGCCCATCAACCTGCCTATCGTATCGCCGGAATAGCGCATTATAGTGAGCACTACTTTGCCCGCGTAACCGATTACAAGCCCGAGCAAAACCTCTTTCATGATTAAAAATGTCAGTGAGAAAACGCCTATTCCTTCGGAAATGCCGACAGGGTGAGGGACTACTTGAAAAATCAGTATTGTAAAAATTAAAGCAATGCCCATTCTTACGGTTTCAGGGATACTTCTGTTGCCGAAAAAAGGAGACAAATACATCATCGCAAAGATTCTAAAAAAAAAGAGGACAAAAACTATAATATTATCTTTTAATTGAGCGATTGTCTCAAACGGCAACATACAAGATAGTTCCTTATTTTGCTACAAGCATAGGCAAAGAGAGATACAAATTGTTAATAAACGTAACAAGTGTATTGATTATCCATGGTAAACTAAGCAGAAGAGCTCCAACCACCCCTACAATCTTTACAACAGTTGTCATTGACTGGTCTTTGATAGAAGTAACTGTCTGCACAACACTCATTAATATTCCAAGAACCATTCCCACGCCGAGCATAGGCATAGACAGAGATAAAATAACAATCAAAGATTTTCTTCCAAGCGCTATTACCCATTCAGTAGTCATACAATAAAACTCCTCTCTATTTTTCTCTATTTACTGATATCCCAAGGTAATAGATCGAATTATAAGGTACCATCCGTCAACCATTACGAACATGAGAAGTTTAAACGGCATAGATATTACCATTGGAGGCAAAACAATCATGCCCATCGACAAAAGTACACTTGCCGTAACCATATCTATTATTAAAAACGGTATAAACAAAACGAATCCCATTTGAAAAGCTGTTTTAAGTTCGCTAATAATAAAAGCCGGTATCAATGTGGTGGTAGGTATATCGTCTTTATTTTTTGGTTTAGCAGCTTTGCTAAGATGCACGAACAGCCCTAAATCCTTAGTTCTCGTATATTTAAACATAAATTTACGTACTGGGATAACAGCTTCTTTCAAAGCGGTTTGTTCTGTAATTTCATGTTTAAGAAGGGGCTGGAGTGCAGTTTTATTGATTTCATTCCAGACCGGTGTCATAATATAAAAAGTAAGGAACAAAGCCATGCCGACCATAATCTGGTTTGAAGGTTGCGAGCCTACCGCCAACGCCCGTTTCATAAACGATAATATTATGACAATGCGGGTAAACGATGTCATCATAGTCAATATGCTTGGAGCTAAACTGAGAACCGTTATCAGCAATACAATTTTCAATGTTGCCGATAAAGGCGGCGCATCCTTATCTTCTGCGCCTGTTGAAACAGAAATATTAACGGGAAACAGTGATTTTTGCTGGGCGTAAACGTTATCTGCCCGGCATATAAAAAAGCCTAAGCAAACAATAATAACAAGCATAAATTTAATGGGATTCATTTTTAACATCCGCTATAGTATCCTTATTCCCAGCAACTCTCTGGCTGAACAAATTTAAAAGCGGCATAAACTCCTTACTGGTTAATGCTTTTACCTTTTGTTCATCGGTAATTTTGGTTAAGAGAGTAAAACTGTCCGCTCCGGTACCCACCACAAGAATTTCATCAATAATTTTAATAAGATAGACCGATTTTTTGTTTTCAATGTTAAGGCGATCTATTAACTGGACATATTTATCCTGTTTATCAAAAAATGATTTTTTATTGTCCATAAAAAATTTCAAGATATAAATAAGTACGACAATACACAACAAGATTACGCCTAACATAACAAACACGCGAAGAACCAGTCGTTTCAGGTCAGGTTCAGGCATTTCCTCCGAATCCTGAAAATCAAAAACCGCTTTATCTTTTATTGCAGGTTGTTGATCCTTAGAAGGCGTGCTGTTTTCAGCAAAGCCGCAAACAAAAAAACTGTTTATACACATAAACGCAGCCAAAAAAAACAGCATTAAATGTTTCAAACAAATGTTTTTACTCATAAAAATTCCATTTTAAGGTTATTGATAACTATTGGATAACCTAAAAGCAACAAATATGCCCATTTTTAAAAGAATGATGAAATGGCAAAAAAGAATTTTTTTTATTTTTTAACTAAGGTAAAAAATTGATATAAAACAATGAATCTCCCCGCCCTTACGGACGGGGTATCTTCTGTTTCAACTTTCAGTTGTCCAGCCTGTTTTTCATATCATATGAAAAACTACTGGAACTTGCTCTCATCCCCGACCTCACGGACGGGGAGT
>JAGGZS010000149.1 GCA_021161885.1 bacterium | reverse complement strand
TTTTACTATTTACGGTGATTTCGTAAGTAACGTAGCGACTAATGAAAATAATAACGGCTGCTTAACAAAAATCTAACAATTCGTTTGTAACCTTTAACCGGATGATAAGGAGGATGACAGCAGGAAAAAATATTTTATTGTAATATAAATGTATAACGACAAAATGAAATTGGATTTTTTTACTGTTTGTTCTGAATAAAAAAAAGAGAGGTTAAATAAATATGAGACAAAAAAAATATGCGTTTATAATATATGTTGTTTTTTATATGTTTTTGAATCCGTTTGCTGTAACTGCCGATTCAATAGATATTAAAGAGCTCGAAAATATTATTCAAGCGCAAGCTAAGTTGATAAAGGATTTATCAAATAGGGTTAAAGCTCTTGAGGAAAAAAAGTATGCCGACGTATCGGCTATGCCACTTACCTTGAAAGATATAGCCCCTAAATCTATATGGACTGAAAGAATAAAAATTAAAGGCGATTTCAGATACCGCCATGAAATAATAAGAGCCGCAGGCCGCCGTCATAATCTTAATCAGGCTCAACGAGATAGTCGGGAAACAACTCGAAACAGACATCGTATCCGCGCGCGAGTCGGTATATTCGCCCGGATAAATGAGGATATCGATTTTGCTTTTCAGCTCGCTTCAGGTTCGCAAGACCCTGTGTCGTCCAATCAGACGTTAGACAACTATTTTGAAAGTAAACGCGTATGGATTGATTTGGCTTACATTACTTGGCATCCTGAAGATTTTTTAGGATTAAATGTAAAAGGATTTAAAATGTATGCCGGTAAAATGAAAATGCCGTTCTACAAACCTAATAAATCACAGTTGATATGGGACGGAGATTTAAGGCCTGAAGGTATCCACGGCGGATACAAATTTAAAATCGGCGAAGTGGATTTGTGCGTCAATGGCGGCGGGTTCTGGCTGGATGAAGATTCCAACGACGTAGACCAGAATTTATGGGGCGCGCAAGGTTATTTTAAAAGCCATATTATCAATAAGAATATAAAACTTGTAGGCGGCATAAGTTATTATGATTACGGAAGCGTTAGGGATCACGCTCCTTATGACGGCGACTCGTTCGGCAATACCTTATATAACAAACCGCTCAATACTACCGATTTGTTAGCTAACGATTATCAGATATTAGAGGGATTTTCAGAGTTGCATTGGAAAATGTATAATCTGCCTTTTACTATTTACGGTGATTTCGTAAGTAACGTAGCGACTAATGAAAATAATAACGGATACCTGTTCGGCACATCCATAGGAAAATGTAAAAAACCCGGTTCATGGAAATTTTCTTATGACTGGAGACGCCTTGAAAGCGACGCAGTACTCGGGGTATTTTCCGATTCGGATTTCGGGGGAGGCGGAACCGACGCTAAAGGAAGCAGGTTTGCTTTAGGGTATCAGTTGGCAAAACATACCCAGCTTGGCGCTACTTTATTCGTCAACAAAACAGGTCTTGAAGACGGAGACGGAAAACAGTACAGGCGAGCACAGTTCGATTTAAAAGTTAAGTTTTAAATCGGTTAAACAAAATCATACAACAATAAAGATAGTTAATTGTATAAAAAAGGAGTTGTAAAATGAGTAGAATAACTAATACGTTGATTCTGGTTGCAGGCATTATTGTTATGTCAACCCAGATAATGACAGCCGCAGCTAATGCGAAGGAAGATTTATCGGACGTTACAATCAATGGAGCGGGCGCGTCGTTTCCGTATCCTATATATTCTAAATGGGCGTATAAATATCATAAACTCACAGGAATGAAACTGAATTACCAGTCAATCGGTTCAGGCGGCGGTATAGCCCAGATTAAAGCGAAAACAGTTGATTTCGGCGCATCGGATAAACCGTTGAAATCGAAAGAACTCAACAAATATGGTCTTTTGCAGTTCCCAATGGTTATGGGCGGTGTTGTGCCGGTTGTTAATTTTTACGGGATTAACCCGGGCGATATAAAATTATCTAATGAAATGCTCGCTGAAATTTTTCTTGGTGAAATAACTATGTGGAATGATGATAAAATCGCCCAACTTAATCCTGATGTAAATCTGCCTAAACTTGAAATAACCGTTGTACATCGTTCTGACGGATCTGGCACAACATGGATTTTTACTAACTATTTGTCAAAGGTATCTTCTAACTGGAAAGATAAAGTAGGCAACGCTAAAAAAGTATCATGGCCGATAGGTATAGGGGCTAAAGGCAACGAAGGAGTGGCTAATTATGTAAAGCGTGTGGAAGGATCGATAGGTTATGTGGAATATGCCTACGCAATGCAGAATAAACTTGCTTATGTTGTTTTAAAAAATCAGGCAGGTGTATTTGTCGAACCTAATATGGATACCTTCAAGTCTGCCGCGGCCAATGCCCAATGGGATAAGGCGCAAGGATATTATCTTGTCCTTACCAATCAGCCTGGCGATAACAGTTGGCCTATAACCGGCGCATCGTTTATTCTCCTATATAAAAATCAAGCTGATGAAAAGAAAATTCAAGCTATGCTTAAGTATTTTAACTGGTGTTATATTTATGGGGCTGATATGGCTCAAAAACTTGATTATGTGCCTATGCCGGAAAATGTTGTAAAAATGATAGATAAAACTTGGTCAAAGGATATAAAAGTAAACGGCAAACCTGTTTTGCCAGCTGAATAAAGTTTTTTTAGGAACCTATTTTCTAATGAAAAAAAACAAAACCGAATGTTCATCATTAAGTTTTTCAGATACGATATTTAAGTCTATATCTATAATTAGTGTTTGCCTTACGTTTATTATTGTAACTGGAATATTTGTTCAGCTGGTTTGGAATTCAAGGGAATCTATAGAAAAATTCGGTTTTTCTTTTTTGTTTACTCAGCAGTGGAATCCGGTTACAAGTGTGTTTGGCGCGGCAAGCAGTATTTACGGCACATTGGCTACTACTGTGATAGCTATGGCAATAGCTGTTCCTTTAAGTATACTCGTAGCCCTGTTTTTATCGGAATTGGCGCATCCTCTAATAAGTAAATTTGTAGGCATATGTATTGAGCTTTTGGCGGCAATCCCGAGCATTATTTACGGTATGTGGGGACTTTTTGTTTTTGCTCCGGTTATGTCAAAAACCCTTCAGCCGTTTCTCCAAAAAAATTTCGGGTTTTTAAAGATTTTTAACGGTCATAAAATCGGTATAGGCGTTTTAACAGCTGGGATTATACTGGCTGTTATGGTTTTGCCGTTTATTACATCTGTGGTGTGCGATGTTTTTAAAATGGTGCCTAACGTATTGAAAGAGTCGGCTTATGGTATGGGCTCGACTACGTGGGAAGTAACACATAAAGTTACCATAAGATACGGATTGAGTAGTATAGTCGGCGCTTGTTTTTTAGGGCTTGGGCGGGCGTTAGGGGAAACTATGGCTGTTACTTTTGTTATCGGCAACCGGCATAAAATATCGGCTTCGTTGTTTGACGCGGGCAATACTATCGCATCTACGTTGGCAAATGAGTTTGCGGAAGCGTCGGAACCTTTATATTTGAGTTCTCTTATTGAACTTGGGCTTGTCCTTTTTGTTTTAACCTTTATTATGCAGGTCTTAGCGCAGTTTTGGCTGGCAAAAATGAAGAAATCTTTCGGAGGCGGGTTATGAGACTGAGACCTATGTACGCAAGGCAAATAGTTGATATGTCGGTTAAACTGATTTCGGTGCTGTCGTCATTAATAGGTATATGTGTGCTTGTTTTGATTATATATGAAGTTATAGCTCGTGGAATTGCAGCTTGTTCGCTTAGTTTTTTTACTGAACTTCCCGCCCCGCCCGGTATGGGTGAAGGCGGGGTGGCTAATGCTATCATAGGAACATTGATTATAACTGTACTCGCTTCATTGATAGGAGTGCCTGTTGGTCTTCTTGCGGGTATTTTTCTGGCTGAGTTTGGAAAAGATACAAAATTTTCCGAAGTTACGATATTTATATTGAATGTGATAATAGGTATACCTTCTATCATCATAGGTTTATTTGTTTATACTGTATTAGTAAAACCGTTCGGTAGTTTTTCAGGTTATGCCGGGGCAGTTGCGCTTGCTATTATTATGCTTCCTGTGATTGCCCGTACCGCTCAGGATATGTTGCTTTTAGTGCCGAATTCGCTGCGGGAATCGGCATTTGCTTTGGGTATGCCGTACTGGAGAGTTATCTTAAGTGTTGTTTTCAGGTACGCCAGATCGGGTTTGACAACCGCTATACTGTTGGCTATCGCCCGTGTAAGCGGTGAAACCGCGCCGCTTCTTTTTACTGCTTTAAACAGCCAGTACTGGATAGAATCGTTAACACAGCCTACGGCTAATTTAACCGTTACAATTTACAATTACGCCATATCCCCTTACACTGATTGGCAGCAGATAGCCTGGGGCGCTTCTTTATTAATAATGATCGGTGTATTGACAGTTAATATATTTGCGAGACTTGTATTTAAACCAAAATTTAGGTAACAGTGCTGAATGTAAAAAATGATGAATGGATAAAAAAATGTGCGTGATAATAATAACGGAAAAAGACAAACCGGCGGTTCGGAAAAACGGAATTAAAATATGAATAAACCAGTCAAAGAGCAACAACACCGGCAACTCAACCTTAAACAAAAAAAAATCAAAATAGCGGTTAACGGATTAAATTTTTTTTACGGTAAACATCAGGTTTTGTTTGATAATAGCATAGAAATATATTCCAATACTGTTTTGGCTATTATAGGTCCTTCAGGCTGCGGGAAATCTACTCATATAAGGGTGTATAACAGGATTTTCCAGATGTATCGCGACCAGCGGGCTTACGGTGAAATAATAATCGACGGCGAAAATATTTTGCTGCCCTCATACAACCTTATCGGATTACGTAAAAAAGTAGGTATGATTTTCCAGAAACCGACTCCGTTTCCCATGACGATTTTCGATAATGTGGCGTACGGGCTTAAACTGCATTATAAATTATCTAAAACCGAACTGCACGAAAAAGTGCGCACAGCGTTAGATAAAGCCGCGTTGCTGAGCGAAGTAGAAAACAAACTTGATGCGCCGGCTTTGTCTTTATCAGGCGGTCAACAGCAGAGACTGTGCATAGCAAGGGCAATCGCTATTGAACCTGAAATATTGTTGATGGATGAACCCACATCAGCGATTGATCCTATCGCTACGGCGAAAATCGAGGAATTGATTGAAATATTGAAAAAAAATTATACAATTGTAATTGTTACGCATAATATGCAGCAGGCGGCACGAATAGCCGATTATACCGCTTTTTTTTATCAGGGATACATTGTTGAAATAGGCAAAACTAAGCAATTGTTTCAAAACCCTGAAAAGAAACAAACCGAAGATTACATAACCGGCAGGTTCGGTTAAAAAAGTATGAAGAAATAATTAAATTATAAGGATTGCAGAAAATGTCCGTTCATATTCAGAAAGAATTGGAAAAACTCAAAAAAAAATGTTTAGGTTTATGCGCTAAAGTCGAAGAAAACGTGCAGTTGGCAGTAAAGGCGTTTACCGAAAAAGACCGGAATCTGGCTAAACAAGTGATAGACATTGACCTTGAAATTGACCAAATGGAAATTGAGGTTGAAGAAGATTGCTTGAAAATACTCGCTCTTTATCAGCCGGTAGCTATTGATTTGCGTTTTATTATCTGCACACTTAAATTAAATAACGATCTTGAACGCATTGGCGATTTGGCGGTAAATATTGCGCAGCAGGTTTCGTTTATGCTCTCTGAGGTGAATAAACAGATAATTATACCGTTTGATTATAAGAAAATGTCCGTTATTGTAAAAGATATGCTTAAAGACAGCATAGATTCTTTAGTTCAGCTTGATATTGAAAAAGCGAAAAAAGTCTGTATATCCGATGACGCCGTGGATAATATGCACGCCCAAATGTACGGACTGCTTGAAGACGCAATAAAACGCCACCCTGACAGTGTTGAGTATGTAATCCATTATTTGTCTGTATCAAAAAGTTTAGAGCGGATAGCCGATCATGCTACAAATATCGCTGAAGACGTTATTTATATGATAAACGGTAATATTGTGCGCCATGGCAATAGTTTTTAATCTAATTTTTCAGTTTAAATATTTTTATATGTTTAATTGAAGGTATTTTTTCCCTTACAGTTTTTATGTTTGCCATATCTATGTCCGCATAAATGATTTCGTTATTGTCAAATGATGCTTTGGCAAGCGGTGCGCCCCATGGGCTGATAATCAAGGAATGACCGTAACTACGGTTACCGTCGTATTTTATGCCGGTTTGGTTGGGGGCGATTATAAATATCCCGTTTTCTATAGCTCTTGCCCGAAGCAGAATTTCCCAGTGGTCTTTGCCTGTGTGAAACATAAAGTTTGAAGGAACAACAATTATTTGCGCGCCCATGAGAGTAAGTTTTTTGAACAGTTCCCCGAACCTAAGGTCGTAACATATAGCAAACCCTATCGTGCCGAAAGAGGTTTTTACAGTTACAACATTTTCTCCGGCAATCGTGTAAGTCGATTCAGACGTCTCTTGTGAATCGTTTATGTTTATATCGAAAAGATGTATTTTTCTGTATTTTGATATTATTTCGCCTTGGCTGTTTATAAGTAAGGTAGTATTGTAATGTTTGTTGGGCTTATTTGTTGTCTCAGGAAACGATCCTGCGCAGATGAAAACTTTTTTATCATACGCTGTTTTGCGTAATTGGTTTATATAATCGCAAGATTCATCAAACCCGACTGATTTGTCTTTACCGATATAAAGAAAATTTTCGGGCAGGACAATAAATTGGGCATTATTCCTGACGGCTGAGTTTGTCAAAGCCAGAGCGGTTTTAAAATTGCTGTCTATATTATCATTTGAATTCATTTGTATAACAGCGGTTTTAAACATAATTTATATAATCTCTTGATTTTTATTTTTTTTAGGTTGATTATTGGTTTGTTTATATGTATAATACTTCTT
>JAGGZS010000016.1 GCA_021161885.1 bacterium | reverse complement strand
TTCTTTTAATCCGCATTATAACAAATTTAACACTCTTTTTTATATGATTTTATTTCGCAACACTCCCATTATAATAGTGTTCGTCCACATTCTGGGTTAGGTAATGAGACTATTGGGTCTTTGCCAAAAAGTGAGGGTGAGGTTAAATGTGAATCTCGGCTTGGTGGGGTGGTTAGGCATTATTATCGGGAGTGAAAATAAATAATATTTTCATCAATTTCAGTACGGATTAGTTTTTGAGTAACACAACTATTATCGAGAGGGGGGGAAAAGAAGTGTTGTCGCTAATAAATACTATACATAGCCAGATTTTATCTATTGACAAACACCGATAGATCGTCTATTTTACAATCAGCAAACAATATAGCCGATAAAAGAAAGGGTCTTGGTTTATGTATCGATATCGCACATTAGAAACCTTTATTCAAAAAACTACAAAACAGTTCCCTGTAATAATGATTACGGGACCTCGACAAGTCGGTAAGACAACATTTCTAAAGCATATGAGCAGTGAGAACAGAACCTATGTCTCACTTGATGATCCAATGGTACGTAATCTCGCAAAAGAAGATCCCCAGCTTTTTCTTCAACGATTTCAACCGCCATTATTTATTGATGAAATACAATACGCTCCGGAGCTTTTACCTTTTATCAAGATGCAAGTAGATGAGTCACAAGAAGCAGGTATGTTTTGGTTGACTGGTTCACAACAGTTCCATCTCATGAAAGGAGTTTCTGAATCTCTTGCAGGTCGAGTAGGGATAGTAAACTTGTTAGGGTTTTCTCTCAGGGAAATCCATGGATTTGCTGAAGTGTCTACTCCGTTTCTCCCAGATCATAAGACAATTGAAGAACACTCAAAACACAGTCACACTCTTTCTCTAAAAGAAATTTATTACCGAATTTGGCGCGGATCATTTCCGGCAATTGCATTAAATGGAGATATTGACCGCGACCTTTTCTACAGTTCATATATCCAAACTTATATTCAGAGAGACCTACGTGATCTGTCTAAGGTTGGTGACGAAATGTCGTTTTTGCGTTTTTTACGGGCAGTAGCTGCAAGAACCGGTCAATTGCTGAACATGTCTGATATGGCACGTGATGCCGATGTGAGCCCATCAACAGCGAAACATTGGATTTCAATTCTTCAGGCTTCGGGAATCATTTATTTACTTGAACCATATCATAGTAATGTAACGAAACGCCTTGTTAAGGCCCCTAAATTATATTTTTTAGACACGGGAGTTTGCTGTTATCTCACTGAATGGTCTAGCCCTGAAACACTGGAAGCTGGAGCAATGACTGGGGCAATCCTTGAGACATTCATTATTTGTGAAATACTTAAAAGCTATTGGCATTGTGGGAAACGTGCTCCGCTATATTATTATCGGGATAAGGACAAGAAGGAAATCGATTTACTCATTGTTCATGATGGGATATTTCATCCGTTGGAGTTTAAGAAGACCGCCTCTCCCAAAAAAGATTCCATACGCAATTTCAATGTTTTGGGTAGGCTAAAAAAACCGGTAGGTCCAGGTGGAGTAATTTGTCTTGCTGAAACAGTATTACCTATGACGGAAAATATCCAGATTATTCCGGTTTCGGTGATATAATAGATATTATCCAAATGAAACGACTGTCCCAGGCAAAAAAAACAGAATCTCATTGCCTACCAATAAGTTATGAGATAACATCATTTTCCTTATCACCGTCGTTATCAAAGTTGTACCACTCAAAAAATCGTAATTGCTAATAGACAAGATATTATGTAGAATCACAATTACGAATTAATTCTTGTTTTTTAACAAATTTTGAGGAAAAATATTGTGATTGAGTTGTTCAGATTATTCTTTTTATCGATAAAATCATCTATCAAAACGAAAACATCATTGATTGTTGAAAACATTGTATTACGTCATCAACTTAATATATATCAACGAAGAAAAAAGCCAAGATTGAAAAATCTTGATCGTATTATATTCTGTTTTGCTTCGAGAATCTGGAATAACTGGAAATCTGCAATAGTCATTGTGAAGCCATCAACCGTCATAAGCTGGCACAGAAAAGGATTTAAGCTATATTGGAAATGGAAATCCAGAAAAAGAGGCAGACCAAATATTGATTGGGAACTAATAAAACAAATTCGCAAGTTACAAAAAGAAAATCCGCTTTGGTCTGCACAACGTATTCAGGGCGAGCTCGCGAAACTGGGATATGATGTCTGTGAAAATACTGTTGCCAGATATATGAGAAAGAACAATCCTGATAATTCCAAAAGACAAAATTGGCTAACGTTTCTGAGAAATCACGCTCAATACATTGTTGGCATTGATTTCCTCGTTGTCCGTAATATCTATTTTAAAGCAATCTATGCCTTTATTGCAATCTCGCATGAGCGACGCAAGATAATCCATTTTTCAGTTACCTCAAAACCACATTCACAATGGGCGATACAGCAACTCAGAGAAACGTTTGGATTCGATCAAACGACCAATATGTTATACAGGACAATGATTCAATTTATAGCGATGACTTCAAAGCACATATCCCGAGGTTCGGTCTTGAAGATAAGCCGACAGCGTATCGTTGTCCCTGGCAAAATCCAATAGCTGAGCGTGTCATAGGAACCTTACGGCGTGAGTGTTTGGATCATGTAATCATTATCAATGAACGCCACTTACATGATATTCTGCATGAATTCATCTTCGAGTATTATAATGTGAGCCGAACACATTTATCGCTTGATAAGGATTCACCAGAACATCGACCTACTCAAAGTCATGGTCAGATAGTCAGTAGCTCAATTCTCAGTGGCTTGCATCATACGTATCGTCGCGCCGCGTAAGTGAATCAAAAGTTTAGTTGGTTTTATCGATACCAGTAAATCTTTGTCCATTTCCAGAAAATCCAATAAAAAACTCAATTTTTCATCGACTTTTTCGCCAATGTTTTCACAGATAAAATTTTAAAAGAGCAATAATCTCAAATCATAATGTCAAAACAATGACAAAAGTCCGTTTTTTATGCTCGGATGATTTTTTGAGGTGCACAAGACGTTTTCATCCTGTAATCTGACCTGAACTTTTATAGTTGAATTCTCGGTCTGATAAAATATAATCTGAGACTCATTTTCCTGTTTTTTCATGCTTAAAACTATATAATAA
>JAGGZS010000108.1 GCA_021161885.1 bacterium | reverse complement strand
ATTCAGGGTTGAAAAATATTTATAAAAGGCGGGTAACGGCATACTCGTTTTTAAAAAATTATATCTCTACTTTATGGACAGGCTGCGATGCGAAAGTCAAAAACTCCAGATTATTAATCTTATAATTCAATACAAAATATCCTACAGTCAAACTTAAAAAACTTGCCGTAAAAAATCCGTATCCAAACGATCTGAAGCCTAACTCAATCGACGCGTATGTAGCCGCAACATTCAGCACCAAAAACAGCAGCGTCAGCAAAAGTGTTTCTTTCCTAAACTCAAAATACAACATTATAATCAGCAATAACTGAAAAAATATAAGCAGCAATGCCGACAGGATACTTATTTTAAATATTACAAGCTGTGCCCACGTTAATTTTGTAAAATGAACCACATTAACCGCGCCTATCAACAACATAAGCGTAACAAACCCCTGCACTTTTAACACTGTCGCAGTACTCTCTTTTAAATTCTGTACCATCTGCGTTTTGGCTTCTTCAATTGCATCCAACGATGCTTTGCCGGTTATCATCTGATAAAAATTCCGGTATTTTCTATAAAATTCTGTCTCCACTTTCATTACGAAAATAGATAAAGTAGGAACTATAGAAAGGTATCCAAGAAAAAACGCGCTGTCATATAAAGGAAAAATATGAATCATCCCTTTTATCGTAAACCCATACCCTGAGAACCAAAACAAGAATTTATCGATCCATACGCTTAAATTTATAACAAGACCTGTAATACACAATTCAGGATATTTTCTAAAATAAAGGATAAAATTAAAATCGATATTTTTATAAAAATTAAATTCCCTTAACAAACTTCCAGCCAATACAATGACTATTATAAACTGCCCTATGCAAAAACCTAACAAATATCCTATCATTCCGATTTTTAATCCAAGATAATACCCGCAGACAAAACTTATCAGCGAACCTGCCGCAAACCCGCCCACAATAAGCATATAATTTTTGGTCGCGCTGATAAATATCATCGTATTCCATAACGAACTTATTATAATATACAGCGATGTGGATACGAATACATATCGCCAATCAGGCAGAACATGATAAAAAAACAAAGACCCTAATATAGACTGGCATATGAACGTTATGACCAACAACCCCATAAAACACGGAATAAGGCTCGACGGTTCTTTCATATATAACCTGTCCGCGATATAACGAGTCGCCAACATCTGAAACAAACCTGTAAAAATTAACGAGAAAGCAAAAACATAAACTATTGTCGCTCTGAATAACAGATAATCTTCAGCCGTCAAAATAGGCATACTCACCAGCCCGAGCAAAGCAATACATATTATAGACGTCAACATCGGTCCCGATGATATAATAGCCGAAAACAAATACCCCTTGATCAGTCCTGTGTAACTATCTTCATTTAACAATTTTTGAAGTCTAAACCCTATGCCAGCCACTTTATTTTATCTCCATTAATAATTAATACATATATTTTTCATACAAGTTAAGATACTTTGCGAACAAGTCGGCCTGATTATAAAACTTATCAACCCGGGTTATTCCCGCTTGGCTCATCAAATTAAACAAGTTTGGGTCGGATAAAATTTTCAATATTGCATCCGCTGTTTCCGACGGACTTGCCACACCTGTTATTAATCCGCTCGCTCCAAGCGATTTATCTTCCGCGCTCATCCCGTTCACCATTTCAGAACAAGCCCCAACATCAGACGATACAACAGGTATACCCATAGCATTCGCTTCAAGCAAAACAAGAGGCTGAGCCTCGCTTTCGCTAGTCAAAACGATTATATCCAGTTTAGGGTAATAATCCAATACGGACGCTATTCCCGTAAAAACAATATTATCTTTTACGCCGAGCATTTCGCACAGCCTTAGGCAATCTTCGTAATATTCTTCTTCTTCGTCTGTAGGTCCTATGATAAAAATCTTTGATTCCGGCATTTTCCCCAATACTGTTTTACAGGCTTTAATAAATGTTTTCACATCTTTAATAGGCACAACTCGTCCGACAAACCCGATATTAAACGATTTTTGTCCGGGTTTTATTTTTCGAGGTTTAGCTTTATACTTGTTCATATCTATCCCGTTCGGGATGATTGATAATTTATCCATCGGCGCGCCAGCTAAAATTTGCTGTTGCTGATTTCCTGTATAAAGAGTTATAATTTCCTGAGAATGGTCATAACATATACGTGATAAACTATCAAACAAGGTAATCCACCATTGTTTAAAAAAACTTCTGTTTTTCTGCGGCCTGTTATCATTTTTGTTCTCATCATAAATCCATGAAGCCTGTGAAATTTCCATTCTGCGTTCTTTTGAATAAATCCCATGCTCTGTAAGCAATAATACGGCGTTAGATTTAATTTTAGCTATCGAGCCGAGTATTCCGGCATAACCTGTTGATATGGTATGATATATTGTCGCAGGCGGAATATCTGCGGTAAAAAGCGGCAGCATGGGAAGCGCTGTAAACCTATATGTCCAGAAAAAATCAATAAAAGAAATTCCAAGCTCATTTTTTTTATACAAATTTCTTAACATATCCCAGCTTTGTTTTGAAAACAGCATATCTTCATGAGTTAAATAATTGGAATTCGTTTTATCAAAACACCGGCAAACGGTCTCAAATCCTTCCGGATTATTTTGTATAATCTGACCGATAAAATTTTCAAGTTCATTAAACAATTTTCTTTTTCGCGGATTTGAATAAACGCATTGATCGGGAAAATCATAATCATGGATAAATACACGGCGTATATCAATTACATTGCTGGGAACGTCATACTTCATTTCCCTTATATAATCCTGATTAGGCAAAATAACCATTAATGAAAATTTTATCTCTTTGAGGGCGGATATAAGCTGATGAACCCAAGCAGATACTCCGCCGGAGATATATGGATAAGTACCTTCCAGCAGTAAACACACGTCGCTCCTTAGTTTCATGCGCGCTCTTCTCCGTTGAGTATTTGGTTTAACGATACTTTAGCCAGCATTTTCACCTCTTTAGATTTATGGCTTATGGCTATTTTTGTAAGATCGCTAATAGCCCTTTCATCCTGAAACGAGCCGACCATAATTATAGCTGTTTTCTGCATTTCCTCATTCCCGCTATTGAGGTTATCGATAAAAATATCCGATCCGAACAGCTGCATTTCATCTTGATTGGTATATTTTGAGCATTCAAGTATAATTTTAACCC
This sequence comes from bacterium, assembly GCA_021161885.1. Lineage (GTDB taxonomy): Bacteria > Auribacterota > Auribacteria > Auribacterales > Auribacteraceae > JAGGZS01. The sequence continues at coordinate 10,261 of JAGGZS010000108.1, read as the reverse complement.
AATGCCAGTTTTCCTGTTCTATGAGCATAGGAAGCTGGCTGTATTCCCTTTTAAAAACATTTACTATTGTTTTCGCCAGCCGTCTTTTTACGCGTTTCCTTTTTTCACTTAAAAACAACGCGGAGAACTGAAGTATCATTTCGTAAGCCATTTCCGGTTCAAACTCAATTTTTTCAAATATTTCAAGCAGCGAAGCAAACAGTTTTTCATGGTCTTTTGCCTGAAGCAAAAACGCCAAATAAAATTCCGGGTCGGAATACACAATTTGCTGAATTGTTTTTACAGCCTGTTCTTTTTCTTCTTTTATATTTGTCTCAAGGTAAATATCAATGATGGGGATAAACGCTTTTTTATCTTTAATTATGCGGAATATCTGCATGGCAAGATAACGGATTTCCAAATTATCACTATACAATAAAAACATAATCATATTATAAAGTTTCTCTGGAAACGCCCATTGATTGCGTAAAAGTTTTTTTTCTAAAAACCGCAATATACAAACCTGAATATGGGCGTATTTTTCAAGCGGAAACTCCAAGATACTGCATATGGTGGGAACATCCTGTTCGCTCCACAGATGTGTAAGCGACAAAAGAGATGAATACCTGACCACAGCTGCTTTATCAAACAAAAAAGAATGTTCAAGACAAGAAACCGCCGTCCGTGCTTGGCAATGCCGCAAAGATTCAGCCGCCGCTACTCTAACCTGCTCGCTTACATCATATTTCAAAGTATTTACCAACCATAAAAACACGTTTTTCCTCGATAAAATTATTGATGCTTTGTGCATAACAATCAACCGGATTTTATCATCCTTATGTTTACGGTACTTTTTAACCATTTTATATATCAGATATTCCGGAAACCTATTTAAAGCGCTTTGCGCAAGTATCTTAACATTATTGGTTTCGCCGTTGGCCGACATAAAAAGCAAATTAACTAAAATTTTAAAATCTCTGTACTGCTGAAGCGCTTCGATTATTTCGTTCCTTACGCCCACATCCGTCTCTTCAAAATATTTATCCAGCAAAATATTTCTTATTGTTTTTGATTTATATCTCATTAAAAACCAGATAACCGCTTTTCTAACAACAGGGGAATCGTGGGATAAATATTTAAGCAGTTTGTTCCATGATATATACTTTGAAAACATACCCAACGCCTGAATGGTTTCGTAAACTATTTTATCGTCAGGGTTATCTAATTCATTATAAAGCATAGAGACAGCTCCGGTCGCTGATATTTTTTTCAATGCCTTTATGATTAATAGTTTCCTGTCTTTATTCGCATTTTCTATCAACTGAGGAAAAATATCTATCGCGCCGAAAATTCTTCTCTTACCCGATTGCTCAATGGCAAAATCCACAACTTTATCGCAATTGGATTGAAGCATATTAAGGACAACATCTTTTTTGCCGGGGCATTGCACAGACTGAAACGCTTTTTTCGCTTCCATAAAAACGTGGGCATTCCCGTCTTCCATAAAACTAAATAAAACCTCAAGACCCCGTTTTTTCCTGAAATTTTTTTGTATATAACCGCACAACCGTATCTTTATAACCGTATCTTTTTTGTTTTTGACAAGGTTGTCAAGACAAGCCGCCGCCTCTATGGATAATGTATCAAATAATCTAAAAAAACCTTCATTCATATAGATTTCACTCGGGCTTCTGATTAATGATAAAATAGTCTCTTGTTTAAAATCAGGCATATTCCAACCAATAGTTTGTTATATTTGTTATTGTGCCCCAAGGCGGTTTAAGTTTTTTTAACTTAGCGCAATCACGCTGAATTTTCTTTAATTTGCCAAGATGATAATACGCTTCACACCTCCATATAAGAACCTGCCAGTTCTCATTATCTATCAAATAAGCATCCTCAAAACATTTTAACGCCTGTTCGTATTCACATAGCTGAATAAGAACTTTACCAAATTCAAGAGCGGTATCAATATTTTCTTTATCTATTGAATAAGCTTTTTGAAGACATATCTTAGATTGATTATAATAAAACAGCTCGCTTGTTTTATCGGATAACCCGGAGCGCGCGAACCGGAAATACTCTTTGCCTAACATCAAGTTATGGTTTAAAGAATCAGGGTTAGATGAAATTTCCTCTTTTAATGCGAGAAATTTTTTTTGAAAATTTTCTTCAATTTTCTTAAGGGCAGATGAAGCGTAAAACCTAATTTCAGGGTCAATATCTTTCAATGTTTGCTGCAGTATGTAGATATCTTCCTTTTTATCGTCTTCGGACAATTTGCTTATTACACTTCTTTTTAGTTCAAGGTTATCCCCGTTAAGAATATCTCTGTAAGATTGCACATCCAAATTTTCAAGCATATATTTTTGTTCATCATCAAGGCAAACAGCATCTTCAACAACAGGTACGGCTATTTCGATTTCGTTATCAAGAGCGATATCCCAATTTTCAGCGGATTCTTCTATTTTAAAATAAATTTTTCTATATAAATAAATTAGACATACAGATAAAGAGCCAAAAACAGGCAAAATAATACCCAGCATTAAGGACAAATATAAAAATAATTTTTGTGATTTATCTTTTTTGCCCGCAAAAACCAATGACATTAAAATTACCCCTATAATATAAGAGGCAAAAAAACTCCAAACAGGATATTGCGCAAAAAATCCTGCCAAAGCAAACACCATATGGCCCTGCAGGATAAATCCGGCAAATAAGAGCAGTGCGTTTATAATGAAACGTTTAATTTCGATCCTTCTTGTGTGCATTTTACAAATTCCGCCTCAGTACTTATTAATAACTGATCTTTATCCTTAAACTCGGAATTAAAAGACCCAACAGCGAACTCAAGTTCCAACGGTTTTCCATCATTAATAGCGTTTATTCCCAACGATTGAAAAACATTTTTCAATCTTACTACCGCAAGTTTTGCCTGATCGTTATCGGTCATTGTGAGGATCATGCCGAACTGAATATCATCTTTGTAGCGAGTTACAATGTCTGTCAACCTTAAAGCAGTGTTTAAAGAGGTAGATATAAACTTAAACATATTCAGCTGTTTATTTACTGAAATATTCTCTATATTTTTGACTCTTAACAAAATAACTGATAACGGCAGCACATATCTTTTTGAACGGTAAAATTCCTGGCTTAATCTTGTATGGAAATAATTTACGGTATAAATATTGAGCACTTCATCAATAATATTTTTATTTTTTACTTCCTGAAAATAAAGAGCATTTTCTATATCACTTGACACCCAGTCAGCAAGAAGCGAGAATATTTTTAAAGATGACGCGGTAATCTTAAAAAAAGGCATTTTCTCAATCGCCAAAACACCAAGCAGTTCCCCGTTAGATTTTATCAAAGGAGCAGCCATTATAGACTGATTAACATCTATCATCTCATCTTTATTAAAGAACAAAAAATCCCTAATGCTGAAAATAGACCTTTCACGTACAGCGCGGGCGATTAACCCGTTATCTTTCGTATAATCTATGTTTTCAGCCCTATTGGGCTTTTCCCCTATTGACTCTTTGAGAACAAGTTTATTTTTCTTAACAAGATAAACAGAGGATACCTGCGCATCAAGATACTGGACAAGCACCTGTAAAATAGCACTGTAAATGTCTTCTTCATTAAACGACTGCAAACGCTGGCTGGTTTCATAAAGGCTGGAAAAAGTGGATACTTCATCCATAATACGTTTTTCCATTTCCCTGTTGACTTTTTTAAGCAATTTACTCTCTTCTTCCAATAAACTTACGGCATACTTCTGTTCCTTCAACTCCTTTTGGTTCTTTTGCATCTTTCTAATATAAACCTGACGGATTTCACCGATTATCCATCCGGTTACCATAAAAACTACCGCGGTTTTTGTAATATACGGGTCATGAAAAACCTGATTACCAGCTTTCAAGTAACAAATTCCGCAAAAAACCGATGAACATAACGAAGCGATAAAAAAACCTGCGCCTGTACCGTAACGCGTGGCGATAAGAAGGATTAACCCCAGATATGGATGCGGCTCAACACCGTAATATCCAGGGGCGCTGTGGAAAAACAAATAATTCAATATATTCAGGAATATTATTCCAAATATGCTTTCGCGAAAAATATTATATGAAGATTTTTTCATTTTATCATTTCCCGGACGCTTTCAATAAGCGTCATTGGGCTGAACGGTTTCTGTAAAAATGGTATTGCGTAATACAAAAGCTGTTTGCGTTCTTCATTACAAAGTTCTTTTATGCCGGTTATGATTAAAGGTATATTTTGTTCCTGCCTTATCTTAACCATAATTGACAGGACAGGGATATGCGGTATCATAATATCGGCTATAATAATCTTTATATCATAGGTTTTAACAATTCGTTCCACTTCTTCAGGATCAGGTATATATAAAACTTCCAATCCATAAAACTCAAGCGTGGATTTTATTATATCCGCCATATTTCTATCCAGCTCTATTACAAGAGCGATTGAATTCTCCATTATTTACTCTTTTTTTTCAGTTTTTTTTCAAAATTATTAACTACATAGCGGCAAACTTTCTGCGCTGCCTCGGCACGCGAACCTTGATGAAACAAAACCCCCAATTCCTCAAGTGTATAACTGCATGCCCACACCACCTCATTATTATCTGTCAAATAGCATTTTACGTCTATTCCTACGATAGGTTTTTCACGCAGGCCTTTTTTATATTGATACTGCGTAACAACGCCTATTATTACACTGTCAGCGCCTACAAGCTTTGATATATCCGATAACGGCGTTTGGGCGATAATATCTTCGCCGGAAGCAGGATAATCAAGATTAAGTTTTCTTTTCAATTCATAAGACGACACAACATTAAACTCTTCGCGGGCTAATAATTCGGTTGTAAATAGATGTGTTAAGGTTTCCCCTGCCTGCGAGTTTGAACTATGATTGTTAAAAGGCAGCACCGCAATTTTGCCAAGTTGTTCATAATATAAATCTTGCCTTACATATTGCCGAGAATAATCACATCCTGTGTAGAAAAAAAACACAGCTATAATAAGAATAAAACAAATTCTCGAAAACATTGCGTCCCCCGAATAATTTTATCTTTAAAAAATTTTTAAAATGTTATGTTAGCGAAAGTATCTAAATACGTTGACCTTGAGGGTGGAGATTTTATGCCGTTTTCGTACTGAAACAAATACGAACCTCCTAATTCGATTGAATCGGTGATTTTCAATCGAATACCGGTTTGGTACCCCCAGCTTCCCATATTTTTCAAAAACAGGTCTCGCTCATCATCATTAGCAACAAATCCTGTGCCAAAAAAAGAAATTTTGTCGGATATATCGTGTTCCAACAATAATCCTATCTGATGCGACCTGACTTTTGAGTTAAGAGACAATAAAGAGGCGTAGTTCCGGTCATAATGTGTGTCCGTCCAATTAAAACGGTATATGAAAGCAAGATGCGGATCATGCAGGATAGAAATATCCGCACCAAGCATTAAATCGTTCCTGTATCCGGGCCGGGTATGAAGCCCTAACCTCCTGACTCGATCAGAAAAATGGTATTGCCCGTGAATTCCTTCAGCCATAAGTTTAACCACATCGTCGACATCCCATTCAAATTTCATACCTATATGATTCATTCTTCCGCCAAGAGGCACAGCTGCGCGCGGATCGACAATCTTATCATTGTATGCGTAATTCAGTTCAACCAAAAAATTTTCATTATTATTGTATTTCATTCCTAAATTAAACGTTACAAAATCTTTAGGTCCATAATTGAGCATCAAAGGACCTAAATTCACCGATAAAAATTTATTCAGAAAATAATCTATCTCTATACCGGTTTCAGATACTGCGGCATTCACGTCATGACCGCCCTGAACAGTTGAATCATGGAAAAAATAACGTGTAAAATTAGTTTTTAAAAGAATATTCCCGGTAATATACATTTGAAAACTGGAATAGTACATTTGGGTATCTTTTTTTATGTCCTCTACTAACAAAAATCCGGTTTTTAGCTGAGGAGCATAAGTTTTTACGAGCGATTTAGTTTCATCTTTCACATCCTGATACCTGCTCCAAGCAGGTGGTTGGGAATGAAGAAGGTCTTTGTATATTTTAAGAGATTTGTCCCATCTGCCTAATTTATTATATATAAACGCTATATCGGCTTGAAAATCGGCATTATCAGGAAACTGCGCAGTCAAAGCAGCCATTATTTTCAACGCTTTATTATATTGTTTCGTTTCCGTGTATATTGCCGCAAGGTGCATTTGCGTTCTCGGCCGTGATTTAATGTTATCAGGCAAATTATGGATAAAATTAAAAGCCTTAACATAAGATTTCCGCGCAATTAAAAAATCGATATAATCGTTTAAAATTTCCGGTCTATCTTTCTTTTCAGCCAACGCCTTTTTATAAAACCAAGACGCCTGCCAGTACCTGCCGAGACCTTGATATATATGGGCGTACATAATATAGTTATCAGGATTATTCGGGCTTTTGCGTAAAAATCTCAATGCCTGTTTGTAATGGTAAAACTTTTTAGCATCTTTGCCTTGCCCATCATAAATAGACCCTAAAGCATAATGGACATTATAATCTTCGGGATTTTTCCGCAAATAAGCCGAATAATATTTTACCGCTTCATTATAATTATTTAAAGTCGTCTCAATATCACCGAGATTTTTCTGGATAAGCGCATCATCAGGATATTTTTCTAACAGGCGCTCAAAAAGTTCTTTTGCTTTTAAATAATCTTTCTGATCGGAAAAAACCTCTGCCATCATTCTGATAATGCTGCTCTGCTTATCACCTGATACGTCAGCAAGCATTGCGTCAAGCAGGTTGAGAGCCCGCTCATACTGTTTTGTTTGCGCAAAAACTTCAGCCAGATATTTTTTAAGCTCAGTATTTGCCGGATTTTTTCTTATATTATCCTGCAGAAAAGTTATTGCCCGCTTATAATCTTTGTCGTCAATATACAATCTTGACAGGCTTGCCGCCCATTCAATTTTTATTTTTTCTTTACCTATTTTGCTACACAATTTCTCATAATAGGCAATAGCTTTTTTCCGCGCTCCTTTTTCTTCGTACAATAAAGCGAGGCTTTCTACAGCCTCCAAATCATCCGGTTCAAGTTTCATAATATCAAGCAGGATTTTTTCCATTTTATCGGTTTGCCCGCCGGAAAAATACAGATAACTCATTTTTTTAAGGAAACTTACATCGGTTATGCCGGAATTTAAGATTTCTTCCCCTAAGAGCATAGCTTTTTTATGATTCTGCCGGGCATAATATATAGAAAAAGCCTGCCGTTTATAATTAATATCATCAGGATATATTTTCAAAAGATGTTCCAGAAAATTTTCTGCCTTACCGATATTATCCGCCCATAAATAATTATTTGCCAGCTGTTTAATCCATTGCGTATTATCCGGTTCTAAAGCATGTAGCTGTTCGTATACGCCCGCGGCTTTTGCAGGCAGATTGTTCCACTCGTATATATTGGCAAGCTGAACAAGCATAGGTTTATCAGCGGGATTATCGTTTATCAACTCAATAATAAGCGATTCAGCCTGGTCGTATTTCTTTAAAGCAAGATATAACGAAATAATTCTTTCCGTAACAATTTTGCTGTCGTAATACTGTTCTCTTATAGATAAAAAAAGATTTAATGCCTGTTCATACTGCTTATTCAGTTCATAGACATCAGCAAGCTCAAAACCTATTTTAGGAGTCGGAGACAGATTGTTATACAGGTTTTCATACAGTATCAGCGCATCGCCGATTTGCTTGTTATCAACAAAAAAATACGCGACAGTGTGCAAAAGGTCTTTGTCTGCGCTAAAAATTTCAGCCATTTTTTTATACATTTGAGAAAGGGCTTTTTTGTCATTCATTTTCTTAAGAATAACAGCGTAATCAATCCAGTACTTTTTATTCAGGGGGTATTTTGCTGTAAGCCGTTCGTATATTTCGCTTGAGAAGTCATTGTTGCCTATCAGATAAGATACCCAAGCGACTTTTTCCATTACATCTTGTTTATCAGAGAATTTCGCATAGGCTTCTTTTGAAACCGAAGCTATCATTTTTCTATCGCGTTTTCTTAAATACAAATCCATCAGATCATTATAATATTTTTCGTTTGACGGATCGCATTGCTTAAGTTTCTCGATAGAATCTATGAGTTTATCCCATTGAGCGTTATAGGAATAAATATTCCTTAAAGCGGTTAAAATTTCAATTTTCTCATCAGGATATTTTTCTGAAAATTGCGGATTATTTTCAATTCTCGCAAAAAATCTTTCATATTCTTTTTCCACCTCAAAGGGTTTTCTGTTCCATTGAAAAATTCTGATTAAGTTAAGATGGGCATCGTAATTGTCGGGATTGAGCCGGACTATTTGTTTATAATGTTCTATTGAAGGGGCGATATCCCCCACGGTTTCATATAATTTAGCAAGTTTATTCAAGGCAGGCAAAGAGACCTGATTAGTTAAAGACTGTTCAAGCTCGGATATAGCCATATAATACATATCGCTCTGTTCAAAAAGAACAGCCATCTCAAAATGGCTCGGATATATCCTGTAGGCAATAAACAAAATAATAATAAAAAATAAAAAAACTTTCCATAAATCTATTTTCATCGCAACATCTTTATTTAGAGCTAACTATTAATGATAGACTATCCTTCATCACAGGCTGTTCCGGCAATTGTATTTCTATAACGCCGTTTTCATCACATTTATATTCAACCTCTTTATTATCAAGCAAAACAGTATAATTTTCAGTTGAATCAAAATTAGCTAACTGAATAAACGCTTTACCTACTGCGCTTATTCGGCAAGATATATTATCTTTCGCGACGCGCCAGTTTGTTATCTTTGCGTTTGACTTTATCAAATAAGGCATTTCAGGCTGACTGCCTGTCAGCCATATATCCGCCGTATGCGCTTCGTCCAAATGAACATACAAAGACCCTTGGTAATGCAGGAACCCTATTACTCCTTTAGATTTGGATAAATCAACATATTTTTCGCATTCATCAAACCGCACGGTCCGGCATACACCCTGATTGATTACCCGATATCCCTCGCCTTTTTCAAGCTCATATATTTCAGTATTGAACCAGTCTTGGGCAATTTTTAAATATTCAGATACATATATAGGAAAATATCTGTTTTTAATCACATAATCGTATACCTCGCTCAACGCTTTTACAGACGATATTCGCTCTCCTGAATAATAATGGTAATAAATATTAGCCGGCTTAATGCGGATAGGCGATTCCGTCCGCTTAAAATGTTCTATTACATTTTTGAAACCGTAATAAGGACCTGTCCATAAGTTTGTGTAGATATTTTCATTGCATGCGGCGGTATAAAACTGCTCTGCGTTATCTATGGCTCGTTTGATAGGGCATAAATGAGAATAAGAATTAAAATCCGAATCGAATACAGGGTCTCCGCCGTTAATATTCAATATGCCGTTTTCGTTGCATAATCTTACGACATCAGGCTGCGGACAACAATTGCCACTCCAAAAAATAAGTTTTGCTTCCTTTTCTGTATCCGCTAAAAAATGTTTATTTATAAAATCAAGCGCGCCTAAAGTTTCTTTGCGCGCCATTTCATCATCGCCAGCGTTAATGTAAGCCATATCCATAGTCAAATGCTCGTATACAGTATCTTGCAGCAATTTTTGTTTTTCTTTTGTCAATTTTTCCGAATAAGGAGGCAAAGCTATCGCGGTTATATGTTTTTCCCAATCAAGCGGATGAGAAAAACAATGTGCAGCCGGTTCAATATAAGGAACTGCATACATTTGCTTTACAAGCCGCGTTAAATTTTTTTTATTTTTAATCCACGGCAACTCTTCGCCAATGATCATCTCGCCCGCTATTATTGAGGCAGACGTAGGCACTTTATATTTCTTGAAAATTTTCTCGGTGATAATTTCACCGCATAACTTGTTAGGCTCTGTTAACGACATACTGATAAACGCGTCGCCGTCTATATGTATAAACAAAATCCTGCTTCCGTAATAAGTGGTTAAATCGGGTACCGGATAGCCGTAACCGCCAAAGCCTTCTTTAAAAAATATAAACGGATTAATTTTCCATTGGGTTTTATATGTTTGTTCATTATAATAATATACATATCCTATAGCCGCCATTGCCCCTGCAGGGCACGTAAATACCATATGAGACGAGCTGTCTGCAATATCCGTCCTTTTCAATATAAGGTAACTTTTTATATCCGGTGAAATTTTTTTAAACTGAATAT
>JAGGZS010000224.1 GCA_021161885.1 bacterium | reverse complement strand
TTTAAAAGAAAAAAAGAAGTAAATTTATACTTATGAAAATTTTTTGAAAATTTTTTGTTGGGTTTTTATAGCTGTTTTGTTAATATTCTAACTCAAAAGAATCTATATCCCATAAATATTTTCTTTATATAACTATGAAAGGAACCAAGTGATAAAACAAAGCGGATTAAATAAGAAGTTAAGTTTCTTGGTATTGTTTGTATCCTTTTTTATGGCGGTATGTTTAATTGAATTTAATATATATGCCAAAACCGACGTTTTACAGAAACAGGAACTTAAAAAAGATATTCCTATTGAGGTCAACGCAGATAACATTGAGTATCAAAAAGAAAAAGAAACCGTTACCGGTACCGGCAATGTAGTTATTAATTTTAAAGGGGTTAAGTTAGCCGCAGATAAAATTACCGTTAATTTAGTTACTAAAGATTCTTATGCCGACGGGAATGTCAGGTTTTATCAAGGCGATAAATTATATACAGCTGAACATATATTTTATAATTTTGATACGGAAGAAGCCTTGTTTAAAAACGCGAAAGGAAAATTCAAACCTTTTTTCCTTCATGGCGCAACGGTTGTAAAACATCCTAAAAAAGCGGAATATATTGTTGATTCCGGCTATATTACAACGTCGGATTATTTTTTGCCGGATTATAAACTAAAAGCCAAAAAAGTTTTTATTTATCCAAATGATAAAGTTATCATGAAAAATATTGTGTTGCAAGTTGGTGGAATTCCTGTTTTTTGGGTTCCTTACTGGTATTATCCGCTGACAAGCAAAGACGCGCCGTTCTCATGTGTGCCAGGTTATTCAAAAAAGTTCGGTTTTTATCTATTAAATACAGCGCAAATTTATCAGTCAAAAAATCTCAAAATTCATGTTTCTGCTGATTTAAGGACAAAACGCGGAGTAGCAGTAGGCGCGAATGGCGAATATAATTTTGATAACCAAGTTAAAGGTGAATTTAAAAGTTATGTTATGCATGATAGTAACTTTGATGAATACGATAGAAAAATTATAGGCGAAGAAACCTGTAAAAATTTAAGCAGAAAAAGGTATCGTTTTACTTGGGAACATGAACAACGGATTTTCGACGATACACGGTTACTGGCGGAATTTAACCTTCAGAGCGATAAACAGATTATTGAAGATTTTTTCCGTAGGGAATTTCATGAACAGATACAACGGACGAATTTTCTTGATTTAACAAAAGCTACGGAAAAATATCAGGCGGAAATTTATGTTTCCCCTAAATTTAACAGTTTCTTTGATGTCCTTGAGCGATTGCCTGAAGCAAGTTTTATCCGTAAAAACGCGGTTTTTTTCGGGTTGCCGATTTTTTACCAGAATGATTATCGTATTTCAAACCTAAAATTTGAGTTTGACGATGAAGCACTTGATTTTGACGCCTTTCGGTTTTCTACTTACAATAAATTTGAATTGCCTTTGTTTTTATGGAATTTTTTAAATGTTACTCCTTATATTAAAGGAATATCCGCTTTCTATTCCGATATGCGTGAACGTTCGAAAAAACCGCGCTATACGTTTACGGGCGGTGTAGACACTAATTTTCGGGTCTCAAAAATTTATAATGTTGAAAGTGATAATTGGAATATTCATGGATTACGCCATATCTTTGAACCAACCATGAATTTTAAGATAGTTCGGTCAAGTTTAAACCCTGAACGGATTTATCAGTTTGATTTAATTGACTCAATTTCTCAAGATATATCGTTTTCGTTTAGACTGCGTAATATACTTCAAACCAAAAGAAAAAAAGAAAAAAGGAAAATCGTTCTATTGCCCGGACAAAGAGAACAAATTGTACAGCATAAAGGTATTGAAGAAGTTGTAAATGATCTTGTCGATTTTTCTCTTTATTACGATATTTTTCCGAACGGCGCTAAACGAGATACATTTGCTATCGGCCGCGAGAATAAGGAATTTAACAATTTATCCGTACAGGATTTTTTCTTCAGGCGTAATATTAGCCTTGGAACACCTTTTCTTGCTTCTAAAGAAAATAAAAATATATCGGAGTTATTGTTTGACATCAAGTTTCAGCCTTTTGATTGGCTAAGCTCAAGATTTACCACACGTTATGACCCGCATGACAGGCAGTTTAAAGAAGTTGTATGGGGACTGACCTTTTTTAATACCGATAAAATCAGCTGGGATATTTATCTTTCGTTTTTCTTGGGAGGAAGCACTCAGCTTAATCATACGCTAAGTTACCGAATAAGCGATGACTGGCGGTTTCGTATGTCTCATACTTTGGATTTTCAGCGTAAGCACAGGGACGGCGGTATAGTTGAACATCAACAATATACCCTTATTAAGGATTTACATGAATGGGAATTAGCCGTATCTTATCGGGATCGAAGATATTATAGGCTGGATAAAGAAATAGATAGGTCAATTTTTGTGATTCTTTATCTGAAAGATTTTCCAAATATTAGGTTAAAATTAGGCAATTAAATATATATTGAAACAGCTGAAAGGAGTTTTTTGATGAATATTTGTATTATCGGCACAGGGTATGTCGGTTTAGTTACAGGTGTTTGTTTATCTGAAGTAGGACACAATGTTATTTGCATTGATAATGACGAGAATAAATTAGCGAAACTCAAAAAAAATATTGTGCCGATATACGAACCGGGTTTGGAAGATTTAATGCGCAAAAATACACAATCAGGAAAACTCTCTTTTTCTTCTGATATTATTGAAGGTGTTAATTTGTCGGATGTGATTTTTGTTTGCGTTAATACTCCCCCTAAACCAAATGGACAAGCCGATTTAACTTATGTTGAGGGTGTAGCCCGTGAAATAGCTACCTGTATGACTTCTTATAAAGTAATTGTCGATAAAAGCACAGTTCCCGTGAAAACAGGCGAGAAAGTAGCGGAAACTATTAAACGATATAATAAAAATAATATTGATTTTGATGTTGTTTCAAGCCCTGAATTTTTAAGGGAAGGTTCAGCTGTTGAAGATACAATCAAAAGCGACAGAATAGTTATCGGTTTGGATAATAAACGGGCAGAAAAAGTTATGCGTGAAATATATGAACCTTTCGGTGCCCCGATTATTATTACCGATATAAAAAGCGCGGAACTTATTAAGCACGCCTCTAACGCTTTTTTAGCCACTAAAATATCGTTTGTTAATGCTCTTTCTAATATTTGTGAACACTCAGGAGCTAACGTGGAGGAAGTCGCTTTAGGAATGGGATTTGATAAACGTATCGGAAAAAGTTTTCTGAACGCAGGTATAGGTTACGGCGGTTCATGTTTCCCTAAAGATGTCGCTGCTTTTATCAAAATTGCCGATGAATTAGGTTATGATTTTGAGCTTCTTAAAACAGTTGAAAAAATTAACAGAACACAAATAGAAAGTTTTATCAAAAAAATAGAGGAAACTCTCTGGGTGGTTAAAGATAAAACAATAGGTATATTAGGGCTTGCGTTTAAACCAAATACCGATGATATGCGAAACGCTCCGTCTGTTCCTATTATTCAAGCTCTTCAGCAGGAAGGTGCTAAAATTAAGGCGTATGACCCTCAAGCTGTTGAAAACGCTAATCTGTTATTGGATAATGTAATTTATTGTGATAATCCTTATGATGTAGCTCAGGACGCTGAAGCCCTTGTGCTTGTTACTGAATGGGATGAATTCGCTAAACTTGATATGGAAAAAATTCGCCAATTAATGGTTCACCCTATTTTAATTGACGGGCGAAATCTATATGATCCTGAAAAAATGGTGGAAAATGGATTCATTTATAAAAGTATCGGAAGATAACGTTTTTATTGATTTAGATAATAATGATTCAGCTTTAAATTCTATTGGAGCTAAAGAGTTTTTAGAAAAAATTGAAAGTAAAAATTTATCAATTGGCATTATCGGGTTAGGATATGCCGGGTTACAATTAGCTGTGGCTTTCGCGTCTTATGGATTTATTGTTACAGGTATAGACTTTGATAAAGATAAAGTAAAAAAACTTAACAAAGCTAAATCTTATATAGACGAAGTATCCAATGAGCAGTTATCGTTATTGTTAAAAAGCGATAAATTTTATGCCGTAAGTGATTTATCGGTTTTACCGGAACTTGACGTGATCGTAGTAAGCGATCAAATTCCAACCCAGTATCCGAAAAATAAAGATTTATCTTTTGTAATAGCTTTGTTTGAAAAAATAATCGATTCGTTAGATTCTACAAAACTCATTGTTCTTGATCAGTTTTTTGAACCGGGTACATGTGCAGATGTGCTTTTTCCCCTTTTTGGTGAACAAAATAAAACTATTAATGACGATTATTTTTTGGCTGTTTCGCCTGAACGGGTTGAAGCGGGCAATAAAAAAATTAAGTTTTCTCTTATTCCTCGGGTTGTATCCGGTATGACTTCCCATAGCCGTCAGTTAGCCGCTGAATTGTTCAAAACAATTCAGAATTCAGTTATAGAAGTTTCTTCTCCTACAGTAGCTGAAATGGTTAAATTTTTTGAAATATCTAATAAATGGGTTAATCAGGCATTTGTTAACGAAATGATGATGACATGCAGACATATGGGTATAAGTATTTGGGAAGTAATTAGTTCTGTCCGTTCAAATCCGTTTGAGTCTTTTCGCTATGTGCCGGGTCCGGGTATCGGGGAAACATCCCAATACAGCGATGAATCTTTTAAATTGCACAGTAGACGCGGGTTTTCTAAATTACGACATGATATCCTTGATAAATCCATAGAAATTAACACCTCAAAATCAACTAACTTTGTTGTTGAGCAAATTACAGAAATTTTAAACGATCGAAAAAAATGCCTTAAGGAGTCTAATATATTAATTGTCGGTATAGCTAACCGGCGGAATGTGAGAGAATGGAATGAATCGGCAGCAGTTGATATTATAAAAATCTTATTGTCTAAGAAGGTTAATGTTTATTACCATGACCCATTTGTTGATAAATTACAGCTTGACGGTAAGGGGTTTTTCTTAACATCAATTAAATTATCCGAAGATATGCTTAAATGGATTGATTTGGCAGTTATTTTAATGGACCATAGCCAGATTGATTACGGAAAAATTGTTGATAATGCTTCGATTGTACTCGACCTTAAATACGCTACAAAAAAAATTAAAAAAAATAGAGATAATATCGTTTTATTATGATGGAGGCAATAGATGAAAAAGTTTCTTGTTACCGGAGGCGCGGGATTTATAGGTTCTAATATTGTTAAATATATTTTAGCCAATAACAAAGGTGAAGTAAGAATTTTAGATGATTTATCATCTGGGAAAATGAAGAATATAGAACCTGTTATGGATTCAATTGAATTTGTTAAAGGGGATATTAGAGATAAAAAATGTGTGCGGCAAGCCGTGAAAAATATAGATTATATACTGCATCTTGCGGCTATTCCTTCTGTGCCTCGATCTGTGGCGTATCCTGATATAACCAATGATGTTAACATTAACGGTATCCTTAACCTATTGATAGCTGCAAGAGACGCTGATGTGGAACGATTTGTTTTCAGCTCATCTTCTTCAATTTACGGCGATTCAGAAGTAATGCCTAAACTCGAAACAATGACACCCAATCCAATTTCTCCTTATGGAATCCATAAATTGACCGGCGAATATTACTGTAAAGTTTTTTATCACTTATATGGATTAAAAACTGTCGCGCTTCGCTATTTTAATGTTTTTGGCCCAAGCCAAGACCCAAAATCAGAATACGCCGCGGTAATTCCGAAATTTATTACTATGGTATTGCATGCGCATAACCCCACTATTTTTGGAGACGGCGAGCAAACAAGGGATTTTACTTTTGTTGAAAATGTAATAAAAGCTAATTTGTTGTCTTGCGAAACTGAAAACAAAAAGGCTTTCGGCAATTTTTTCAACATAGCCTGCGGCGCAAAAATATCTCTTAACGATTTGGTTAAGATGATTAATACTGTTTTGGATAAAAATATAGAACCAGTATATCTTGATCCACGGCAAGGCGATATAAAACATTCTCTGGCAGGAGTAGCTAAAGCGGAAGATATATTGGGATTTATCCCGCAAATCGGTTTGGAACAAGGTATGAAATTGACTATCGACTGGTATAGGAAACAAAATGGATGATTTGCTTGTTAATATCGCCTCGCAACTTAAAAATCATTTAACTAATCTGCATAAAGAAGGTTACAGATATATTTGCGTTGCTGGAGATAAAAAGGAACTCCTGCAAGTTGATCCAATCCAAATTGCCAAAACGGATGGCAATCAAAAAGATAATCAGCAACGCCGATCCAAAGCCGTTGTAAATGAAAAACCAGCTTCCATAGATTTTATGGGCGGTAATGATATTTGTTCATTATGTCCTCTATCCGTATCAAAACAAAAAGATATGGTTTTTGGATACGGCAGCCTTAACTCAAAATTAATGTTCATTACCGAAACTCCTGAAAAAGTAAATAATTCCAAGACGGTTTTTTTGTCCGGCAAATCAGAGCTTTTATTGGCTAATATTTTACGGTTTATCGGTTTTGAACTTAATAATGTATACTTAACATATATATTAAAATGTGTTACACCGTCTAATCGTAGTTTTGTTTCCGGCGAGATCGATACCTGCAAGAAAATTCTTTACCGCCAAATAGATACGATTAAACCAAAAGTGATATGTTCTTTAGGCGGTGCGGCAACCTCAGCTTTGTTAGGTACGGTTGATTCTATTTCAAAGCTGCGGGGTAAACCTATTGAATACAGAAATTCTCTCGTTATTCCAACCTTTCATCCTTCGTATTTATTACGATCCGCGCAAATGAAAAAGTATGTATGTAAAGATATGCTGCTCATTAAAAAAATGTTGTTTGATTAAAGGGATAAATAATGCCTGTGAAGACGGAAAAACAATTGTATGCCCAAGTCGTTTTTGAATTAGCCATTGATAAATCCTTTGATTATATTATCCCTGAAAGTCTGCGGGACAACCTTCAGCCCGGCAGTTTAGTTTACGCTCCTTTCGGCACAAAAAAACTTTTGGGTTTTGTGTCATCAATTTCTGATAAGTCAAATATAAAACAGTTAAAAGAAATTTATGAAATTTATCCTGAAAATCTTTTTGCGCAAACTCATCTTTTTGCGCTCGTTAAATGGATAAGTGATTATTATTTTTGCCCGTTGGGATTGGTGTTTAAAGCTGTTTATCCGCCTTATCTTCGAAAAAAGCGCAGAGACCGCGAGACCCTTCTTGTATCTGTGATGAAAAATAAGGAGGATATTATACGGTTTATCGACCGTTTACCTGAAAAGTTCAAAAAACAAAAATCGGTTTTGGAGTATTTACTTAAAAAAAGGTATTCTTTTATCCCGCTTGATGAGATAAAAAAAGCTGTTCAAACCGATAAAAAAGTCATTGAGGCTCTCTCAAAAAAAAATTTTTTGGAATTATTAACGGAATCTGAAGTAATACGTAGAGGTGGACGGATAAAAAAATATAATTATGTTGATTCAATACAAAACATAAATTTATCCGCTGACCAATCCAATACTTTAAATACTATTTATTCCTTTATGGCAGAAGGGGGTTTTAAACCTATTCTTTTGCACGGAGTAACCGGCAGCGGTAAAACAGAAATATATTTGCGGGCAATAAAACGTGTTATTGACACAGGCAAACAGGCGATAGTCCTTATACCTGAAATATCTTTGACACCCCAAACAGAAGAGCGATTCAGGAAAAGATTCGGCGATATAGTAGCTGTGTTTCACAGCAGGCTCTCTGACGCGGAACGGGCATATGAATGGCGTAAAATGAAAGACGGGCGGGCGAGCTTGGTTGTAGGTGCGAGATCCGCTGTGTTCGCTCCGTTTGAAAATTTAGGTATCATTGTTGTAGATGAAGAACATGAACGTACTTATAAACAGGAAGATGCTCCAAGGTATAACGCCAGAGACGTGGCTGTTGTTCGAGCTAATATAGCTGGAATTCCTGTTGTTTTGGGCAGCGCGACTCCTTCTTTGGAATCAATAATGAATGTTCAGCGCAAAAAATATTCTTTGATTGAACTGCCTAAGCGTATCGATAATCGTCCTTTGCCTGAAATACATATTGTTGATCTTGAAAAAGAAATTCGGGAGGAGAAAAGATGGGTTGTGCTGTCTTATTTATTGAGAGAAAAAATAAAAGACCGTATGGAAAAAGGGGAACAGTGTATCTTGTTTCTTAACCGCAGAGGATTTTCGTCCATGCTGTTATGCGAGAAATGCGGGTTTGTTTTTGAATGCGGCGATTGTTCGGTATCTTTAAAATATCATAAAAGCATAGAAAAAATGGTTTGCCATTTCTGCGGTAAAATGTTTTCCGTACCGAAATTTTGTCCATCCTGCGGGTCAAAAGAAATAAAATTTACCGGTATGGGAACTCAAAAAGTGGAAAGAGCCTTGAGAGCGTCTTTTCCGGATGCGCGGATTTTAAGGATGGATTCGGATACGACAACCCATAAAAATTCCCATGAAGAATATCTCAGCCAATTCAGGCGCGGCAAAGCGGATATCCTTTTGGGTACACAAATGATAGCTAAAGGGCTTGATTTCCCAAGAGTAACTTTGGTCGGTATTATTCTGGCGGAGTCTACTTTATTGTTGCCTGATTTCAGGGCGTCCGAATCGACTTTTCAGCTGTTGACTCAAGTCGCCGGACGATCGGGCAGAGGGGAAATAAACGGTGAAGTTGTTATACAAACATTTATGAGTGAACATCCTGCCGTACAATGCGCCGTTAAACAAGATTATAATATGTTTGCCGAATATGAAATGAAATCCCGGCAAGAACTTGCTTATCCGCCGTTTAAAAGGTTTATAAACATATTGGCGCTCAGCAAAAATAATAAAAAAGCTCATTGGTCAGCGCAGCAGTTGGTGTCGCTGATTGAACGCAATAAACCGGCAGGAACAGAAATTAAAGGTCCTTCACCTTCTGTGATAGAAAAAAAACGGGGATATTTTCACTGGAACATTTTGATAAAAACAAATAACATTTTTAAGGTGAACGAAGCTATTAGAAAAGCCCTAATTAAGCGTAACAGGTTCTCGGGAGTTACAATAAATGTTGATGTTGACCCGTACTTTATGTGGTGATTTTGTTCGGCATAGAACCTAATTGGTGTAATATGATTTATCTATTTTTTGAGAAACATCTTTGTAGCCGATATCTATTTTATAAATATTTTTAAAGGTTTCTATGGCATGCTCGATTTGCCCCATGTTTTCATAAGCTGAAGCTAAATTGTATAACACCTCTTTGGTAAATTCGTTTATCTGTCCGGTTTTGTTATAATTTTCAAGAGCGGTATTAAACTGCACTTCAGCGAGATCAAACATATTTTTACGGCTGAAACAAAGCCCCAGATAGTTATAAGCCTTTAACCTGTAACGAGGTTCATTTATTGCTATCTGGAACTGTTTTATTGCTTCATCTATTGAACTGGTATTAAATAATGCTTTTCCGAATTGATAACGCAGTTCCCTGTCGGTAGGTTTTTCGTCGACCATTTCTTTTAAATACTGTAATACCGTCTGTATTTTAAGCTTTTCGAGTTCAGCTATCTGTTTTTTGTCTCCATTATTCGCCATAAGCTGTATTATTTTATCGTCAATCTGTTGTTGTCTTGTGTTCATGATATGTTTTGTTAAAGTATAATCATCAGGATTTAAACTTCGAGCCTTTTCAAACCATGATACAGCATCTTCATAATTTTTAGCTTGTAAATGATATTTTGCCAGTTCGATAACTATTTTTACGTTATGAGGTTCTTTTTGGTGATTTTGTAATGTATCGTTAATAAGGACTATTAAATCTTCTTCAGATTTTACCGCGCGCATCTTTTTTTCTACTATATCGGTGTAGTCAATATCCTTCACTTTGGTTAAGAATGATGAGGATATATCGTCGTAACTGCCTTTTTCTATGGTACCAAGCGCCGCTACATCGCTGATGCCTTTTCGAGCCGCATAATTATTTTTATCATATTGAAGAATGTTAGCGTAGCATTCTTTTGCTTTCTCAAGGTCCGCGACTTCATCTTTATATAAATCACCAAGTTGTTTAAGGTTCTTTATATCGCTTGGTATTAATATCTTCACTGTTTCGTAAAACTCTATTGATGAATCGATAAGTTTTAATGATTTGGCGCACGTACCCGCAATTTTTAAAATTTGAATATTTACAGGATCGTGTATCAATATTTTTTCAAATGAAATAAGAGCTTTGCTGTAATCGGTTTTTAAAAGATAGAATAGACCTGTAAAATAGTTTGGTATATTAACAATGTTGCCTGTTATTCTGGATAAAATAATAGATTTGTTTGATTCAAGTTTTTTTCTGGCGATTAAGTGCATTAAATGCCTGGCTTTTGTAAATTGAGGGCTTAATCCTATAGCGGTCATAAGAAGGTTTATTGCGTAATCATAATTGTGTCTTTGAAAGGCTTCTTTAGCCTTTTCATATATCTTGAAAATTTTTTCCGACGATTGTTTTGCCATCTTAAATTCATTTTTTAATGGTTACACTTTATTATATATAGCAATATAAAAT
>JAGGZS010000159.1 GCA_021161885.1 bacterium | reverse complement strand
TTAGAAATTTTCCCTATACTTTTGCAACAACCCCATATTAAGTTCATAATAATTTGGCATATTAATTGCTTTATAAAAAAAGAACTGTTTTATATAAGGATATGAAAATGGACAAAATAATTTGCGATTATCCATGGACACATTTTGAAGCCAACAATCCTAACGGCGACGTAACAATGTGCTGTGACAATAATTGTGTTTTGGGTAACGTCAATGAACAAAGCATTATGGATATATGGAACGGTGAAAAATACCAAAAAATTCGCAGTAATATGCTGAATGAAGGAGCGCATAAAGTTTGTTCACCTAATTGCGCTGTATTAAAAGGATTCAAATCTTACCAGAACCTCGACTGGTTTTCTAATTTACCTGCTGACTCACCTGTTTTTTATAACGCGTTTCTAAATGAAAAGGAAATAAGCGAACATAAATTAGTCCTGAAATCATTACCTCGCTGGATGAAATTTGCGTACAGCTATATTTGTAATCTCGACTGCTACCATTGTTACCAACGCGAAGTAAGGCAAAAAAACGAAAAACTTCCGCAAAATTTTATAAATCAGGTTTATGACCTTGCTGAAATTCTTCAGGTACTTTTTTATTTTGGGGGCGAGCCGTTCGCCTATAAACCTACCATTGAGTTATTAACTAAATATACAAATCCATACTGCCAAAACTTTTCCGTAACCAACGCCACATTGCTTAATGATAAAATATTCAATATTTTAAAATCTATAAAAATTGGATTTCTATCTGTCTCTGTTGACGCGGCGGAAAAAAAAACTTATGAAAAATTAAGGAAAAGAGCTAAATGGGAAAGGCTTATCCGCAATATAAGAATTTTAAGCGTAATGAAAAAACAAAAACCTTTTATGTTTACACTCTCCATGACAGTCAACAGCAAAAATTTCAACCAGCTCGAATCGTTTGTTGACCTTGCCGTATCTCTTGACGCGCAACCTATAATATCAATGGTAAACAATTATAAAAATTCAAACAATTTTCAAAATGAGTATTTGTCATTCAGCAAAAACGATTATGAACAATTATTTGTTCAAATAGATAATTCCATTGAAAAAGTAAAAAAAGCCGCTTATAAAGACGCCGAAATACTGCTTTTTCATTTAAAAAACAAAGTTATAACTTATAAAAACAGTTTATTAGCACAACCTATCTAAATATCATTTCAGATTTTAAAAAGTTCACCACAAGAGATAAAAAAGCATAACAAATTAATTGCGTTATGTTTTTCAAAAGATAATATAAAAAGGCAAGTTCAAATTAATTCATAAGGCAATATTGATTTATGGTGCCGGAGGCCGGACTTGAACCGGCATGGAGTTGCCTCCGGAGGATTTTGAGTCCTCTGCGTCTACCAATTTCACCACTCCGGCACACAAACGTTATCACAGAAAAACTTTTTTACGATATTATACGTCTATCTGTCAAGAAATATTTATTAATCTTCAGCTTTAAATATCAATGTTTCTTTTGACACAAGCGCTTTGACTTTCTGACCCTTAAGGATATTACCTCTCAAAATTTCTTCAGATAAATGATCCTCAACATACCTCTCAATAGCGCGTTTTAAAGGTCTCGCGCCTAATTTGGGGTCATATCCTTTTTCACAGAGAAAATCTTTGGCTTTTTTAGTTACAACAAGTTTAATATTTTTAGTTGCCAACCGGTTTACAACTTTTGTAAGTTCAAGATCGACAATATTTTTTATTTCTTTTTTAGTTAACGGATGAAAAACTATTATGTCATCAACCCGGTTTAAAAATTCCGGTTTAAAAATTTTCTTAACCTCAGCCATGATTTTTGATTTCATTCTATCATACTCGAGTATACTTTCCTCTGCCGGCGCGCCAAAGCCTACGGTAGTATCTTTTTTAATTAAATCCGCTCCAGCGTTAGAAGTCATTACTATCAAAGCATTTTTAAAATCAATTGTTCTCCCGAAACTATCGGTAAGTTTTCCTTCTTCAAGAACCTGAAGCAAAATATGAGTAATGTCCGGATGAGCTTTTTCCACTTCATCAAATAAAACAACAGAATAAGGCCGGCGCCTAACCTGTTCGGTCAACTGTCCACCCTCTTCGTATCCGACATATCCCGGAGGTGAACCTGTCAAACGTGAAATAGCGAATTTCTCCATATATTCAGACATATCAAGCTGTATTACAGCGTCCGAATCGCCAAACATAACGCTGGCAAGAGCCTTTACCAGCAAAGTCTTGCCCACACCGGTAGGCCCGAGAAAAATAAACGATCCAATAGGTCTGTTTGGATCTTTAAGGTCGGCTCTTGAGCGCCTGACTGCTTTAGATACCGCTATTACGGCTTCGTCCTGTCCGACAAGAACCTTATGTATTTCTTCCTCCATACGTAAAAGGCGTTTAGTCTCGGATTCTTCAAGTGTGGACACAGGAACTCCAGTCCATTTAGATATTATTTGAGCTATATCCTCCGCACTGATAACAATTTTTTTCTCTTCCCGAGTTTCTTTCCAACCCGACAAAACCTTTTCAAGCCGCTCTCTGGACTCACGTTCTTTATCCCGTAACTTCGCGGCTTTCTCAAAATCCTGATCTTTTATCGCCTGCTCTTTTTCCTGTTTAAGTTTATCGCACTCTTTTTCTATAGTCTTGACATCTGTAGGAAGGGTCATTGATGAAATACGGGCTTTCGCTCCTGCTTCATCCATTACATCAATGGCTTTGTCAGGCAAAAACCGACCGCTTATGTATCTATCGGCAAATCTCACTGAGGCGTCTATAGACTCTTCGGAATAAAACACTTTATGATGTTCTTCATATTTTATTTTTAGTCCCGATAAAATAGCTATTGCCTCATCAATAGTCGGTGCTTCGACCATTATTGTCTGAAACCTTCGTTCAAGAGCGGCGTCTTTTTCTATATATTTTCTATACTCGTCAAGAGTAGTAGCGCCTATGCACTGCACTTCTCCACGCGACAAGGAAGGTTTAAGTATATTAGACGCGTCAATAGCGCCTTCAGCCGCTCCTGCGCCGACTATGGTATGCAGTTCATCGATAAAAAGAAGAATATTTTTTGCTTTGCGGATTTCATCCATAACGGCTTTAATGCGTTCTTCAAACTGTCCGCGGTATTTAGTGCCTGCTACCATAAGGGCAAGGTCTAAAGTAATAAGGCGTTTATCACGCAGCAGCTCAGGCACATTTCCCGCAACAATTTCCTGCGCAAGACCTTCAACAATAGCGGTTTTACCTACTCCCGCCTCTCCTAATAAAACCGGATTATTTTTTCGTCTTCTGCATAATATTTGAATAACTCTTTCTATTTCTTCGTGTCTTCCGATAATCGGGTCAAGTTTGTTTTCCTGCGCAAGCTCAGTCAAGTCCCGCCCGAAAGCGGTTAATGCCGGAGTTTTATCTACCTTCTCTCCCCCTTGCATAACCTGCTGGTCTTCGACAGGTTTTGCAAGACCGCTTTCAAGTTCACGTCTTATTTCAGAACGGGCTCTTTCAATGTCGACATCAAGATTTTTTAATATTCTTGCCGCAACTCCTTCCCCTTCCTGCAACAATCCGAGCAGCAAATGTTCTGTGCCGATATATGTATGATTAAGATTTTTCGCTTCTTCCACAGCAAGTTCAATGACTTTTTTAGCACGTAATGTTAAGGGGACATCACCGATTGTTTTGTGCTCGGGACCTGTGCCGACGGCTTTTTCTACTTCCATACGAATCGTTTCAAAATCGACTCCCATAGACCGTAAAACATCTACCGCAACCCCTTGTCCAAGTTTGATTAATCCAAGAAGCAAATGTTCTGTGCCGATATAATTATGGTTAAACCTATCCGCTTCTTTCCGAGCCAAAATAATCACCTGTTTAGCCCTGTTTGTAAATCTATCAAACATTATTACACCCCTTTTTTAATTTAATATGGATAATAAAAATTAATTCAATTTATCACTAAACAAAATTTACTTATTTGATTTTCTTAATCTCTGCCTTATCAAATCAGCTCGTTTGACATCTCTGCTCTCAGGGTCAAGCAGCTGCCCTGATTGTTTTTGTAAATGAGCGGGTTGAGAAAGAATAAAAAGTTCGTTAATATTGAAAGCGTCGCAATCAGACAACAACCCCGTATCCAGCCCCATTCTTAATATGGACAACAACGAAATAGTTTCTTTCGAGCTGATTATATGAGCATTTGCAAGTATTCCAAACGCACGCCCTATTTTATCTTTTACAAGTTCCTGATTTTTATGGCACAACACCTTGCGCAAATTACGCTCGTGTTCAATAACCAATCCAATGACGCGATGAATATTTGAAATTATTTCTTTCTCGCTTTTCCCGAGAGTTACCTGATTAGATACCTGAAATAAATTGCCTAATACCTCTGAGCCCTCACCGTAAAACCCCCTTACCGTCAGCCCTAATTTTATAACCGCCGGCATAACTTTATTTATCAGTTCCATCATAACCAGCCCCGGCAGATGAAGCATCACTGATGCCCGCATACCGGTTCCAACATTAGTGGGACAAACGGTCAAATACCCAAACGAAGAAGAATAAGCAAAATCAAGATGTTTTTCAAGCACATTGTCGAGTTTATCTATTAATGCCCAACATTCATTTAATCTGAATCCTGACTTTAAAACCTGAATCCTAAGATGGTCTTCCTCGTTAATCATTATGGATATATCTTGTTTTTCGCTTATCGCCACAGCGTTAGCATAATTTTTTTGTAAATGCTCCTTGCTTATCAGATGGCGTTCCAAAAGAATCTGTTTATCTATTTCATTCATTTCAGACAATTTAAGCAGCATCCCATTCTTAAAAAAACCGGTTTTCTTTATTGCGTCAAAAACTTTGTTTAAAACTTCATTGTTAGTAGAACTTTCTCCCCGATGCGGAAACGGAATTCCACTCAAGTTACGCGCAAGCCTTATCCGTGAACTCATTACAATATCATTATCAGGACCGTCACCACGTAACCAATCACTCTTACATTCAAATATTTTATCAAGGCTCATCTATTGCCTAATCCTTTTTGAGTTTGGCTTCTAATTCTTTAATATTATCACGCAATTCCGCAGCGCGTTCATAATTTTCCGATTCTACAGCTTTATGAAGTTCGCTTTTAAACTGTGCTATCTCTTCAGCCACATTAACTTTTCTCGACCTGCCTGCTGAACCTTTTTTTAATTTCTTTCCTTTATGCTGAATATTTTTATGTATTGTTTTAAGAAGAGATTTCAAAGGTTCCTTAAACGCCTTATAACACTCACTGCATCCGAGCGTACCAGTCTTCCTGAATCCCGAAAACTCAAGCCCGCAACATTTACAGACAGGCTCCTCAAACATGGATTCCTGCGCATCAATTTGAGCAAGCCCGGACAATAAATCAGATATGGAAAACGGAGACTGAACCCCAATACCTTTATTTTTAGCGCATTGCTCGCAAAGATTCATTTTTATCATCTGGTTATGCACAATTTCAGTATAATGGATTGTAGCCTCGTTTTTATGGCATTTATCACATTTCATAGAGAACAACCTTTTTTTATTTCTATTTTAATAATTTTTTATCAAGCATATGGATACATCTTGTGCCAATTTGCGCCAATTCTTCGTTATGTGTAACAACCACTATGGTTTGTTTATGATCTTCATTCAATTCTTTTAATAACTCCATTATCTCAAACCCTGCTTTAGCATCGAGATTACCCGTGGGCTCATCGGCGAGTATTAGATCAGGTTTATTCATAAGAGCCCTTGATATTGCCACGCGCTGCTGCTCGCCTCCGGATAATTGAGAAGGTTTATGGTTTAAACGATGACTCAAACCAATATTATTAAGCAAACTTTGTGCCCGCTGCCGTTTTTCAGAAGAACTCAAGCCGTTTTTCTGCATTAAAGACGGTAATAAGACATTTTCTAAAGCAGTGAATTCAGGTAATAAGTTATAAAACTGAAAAACAAAACCTATTGAATCATTTCTTAACTTAGACCGTTTGCGTTCATTTAACGATTTGGTATCTATCCCGTTAAAAAAAATTCTTCCCTTTGTGGGTTCATCAAGCAATCCCAATATATACAATAAAGTAGTTTTACCTACCCCTGATGCCCCTGTAATTGTTAAAAACTCTCCAGACTGAATAGACAAATCAATATTAGCCAACACCTCAATATCTTCGTTTCCGGTACGGTAATTTTTACAAAGATCTTTTGCCTCTAATATTATATCGTTCATTTCTTTTTTTAGATTAACCATTTATAATAAATTTCTTTGATTTTCTTTGATTTAAATTAACAGTTTTTTATTCATAACGCAACGCTTCGACAGGCCGTAAGATAGATGCCTTCCATGCAGGATAAACAGCGGCGGCTGTACTAATCAATACAGCGCTAACGGCAATAATTACTGTATCGGAAGCGGAAATATAAGCTGGTATAGAATCAAACAAATATATATCCTTAGGAAAAACCTCAAAACCGAACAGCCGTGACACAAGATCAGCTATTTGATCTATTTTAACAACGATAAAATATCCGGCGCTTACACCTAAGAATGTACCTAAAACTCCAACAATTACTCCCTGAAACAGAAATATTTTCATTATGCTCCCCGGCGTGGCTCCAAGTGATTTCAGTATTCCGATATCTTTGGTTTTTTCCATAACAGTCATAACCAATGTGCTCGATATATTAAACGCGGCAATAACTATTGCCACAACAAGAATGATAAACATTACCACCTTTTCGGTTTGTATTGCCCTAAACAAATTTTTATTACGCTCAATCCATGTACGGGCATAATAAGGGAACCCGAGTTTTTGCACAATTTTCTTTTTTACAGCGAACGCCTTGTCAAAATCATCAAGCTGGACATTTATGCCGGATATCTTATCGGTTCCCATAAACTTTTGATATGTTTCAATCCCCATATAAACGCAATTCATATCAAAATCATACAATCCTGAAGAAAAAATGCCGTCAACCGTGCATTTTAATTCCCGCGGCATCATTCCAAAAGAAGTAGCCGATTTCATAGGTATATTTATCACTACAATATCACCAACGCGCAGCCCGAAATAACGAGCCATTTCATTACCGACCAAAACCCCTTTGGCAGATAACTGGTAACTGCCTTTTTTTACAAAACTTTCAAGAGACGATACCTTATCCTCAAGCGCATAATCAATACCTTTTAAGATAATTCCTTTCGCGCCGGAACTTGTTCTCAACAAAGCTTCTCCGGCAATAAACGGAGCCGCGCCTATAACATGGTCCATTTTATTTAAAGTATCCATAAGCCCATGGTATTGCGAAATGCCCCTGCCGGTTGTCGACTCAACGGTTATATGAGAATTCATGCTTATCATTTTTGTTTTTAAATCACGTTCAAAACCGGACATTACACTGATAACAACAATAAGAGTCATTACGGAAATAGCTATGCCGAGCAATGAACACATAGTAATAAAGGGCACAAATTTTTCACGCCGTTTTGAATTCAAATACCGAAATGTAACAAAAAATTCATAACTTAAAAATTTCATATAAAGAAATAACTTTCTTTACTCGTTTTCTGATTTAGTATCTACAGCTTCCGGTTTTAGTTGAGGAAACAATATTACGTCGCGTATAGAATCGGAATCGGTCAATGCCATAACAAGCCTGTCTATGCCGATACCCAGACCGCCTGCCGGAGGCATACCGTATTCCAGAGCTTTTACAAAATCCTCGTCAATGCGCTTATTTTTGTCGTCAGATTTATCAAGCTGATCCATAAGGCGTTTTCTCTGCTCAACCGGATTATTAAGCTCGGAATAAGCGTTAGCCAACTCCTGCCCTCTTACAATCAGTTCAAATCTGGCTGTAAGATTGGGTTTGTCATCGATAGTTTTTGCCAAAGGACATAAACTCGCGGGATACTCGGTAATAAAAGTAGGCTGATACAAATTCCCCTCAACAAACGACTCAAATGCCTGTGTTAAAATCTCATCACGAGTCATTTCAGGACTTACCTCAATATCACATTCGCGCGCGGCTTTATGCGGATCCTCAACAGTTAAAAAGTCTACTGAACAAACATCTTTAACCGCGTCTGTGAGTGTTATTCTTTTCCACGGCACAGTAAAATCCAACACATTACCGTCTTTCATTTCACGTTTTGTATCACCCCATACCATTTTAGCAAGTTCGCTGACAAGAGTTTCCGTGAGTTCCATCATCACTTCATAATCAGCGTATGCCTGATACACCTCAAGCATAGTAAATTCAGGATTATGCCGTCTTGAAATGCCTTCATTGCGAAAATTCCTGTTTATTTCGTATACACGCTCAAGCCCGCCCACTAAAAGCCGTTTCAGGTAAAGTTCAGGCGCGATACGCAGGTACAAGGGAATACCCAAAGCATTATGGAATGTCTCAAAAGGACGGGCAGTCGCTCCGCCCGCAAGACTCTGCATCATAGGTGTTTCTACTTCAAGAAACCCTTTTGAGTCGAAAAAATTACGTATATTTTTTATTATCATGCTTCTTGTCTTAAAAACCTGCCTTACCTCATCATTGACTATTAAATCCAAATAGCGTTGCCTATACCTGATTTCAACATCTTTAAGCCCGTGCCATTTTTCAGGTAAAGGCAATAAAGATTTACTCAGTAATGTAAAAGATTCGACTTTTAAGGTAGGTTCCCCCATTCTGGTAAAAAAAGTTTCTCCTTCAACGCCTATTATGTCGCCTATTTCGATCTTTTTAAAAATATTAAAATTATCTTCTCCAATTATATTTTTTTGAAAATACAACTGCATTTTTGACGATTTATCTTTCATATCAATAAAAATACTTTTGCCATGACCTCTATAAGCCATCATTCTTCCGGCTGCTTTTACAATCTGACCTTCTTTGAAACCATCGCGCAGTTCCTCGAGAGTAGATGTAGTTTCAAACCTTTTTCCGTAAGCGTTGACGCCTATTTCTTCCAATGCCTTCAGGTTAGCAAGTTTCTGCTCAAAAAATTGTCCTCTTTCGTCGCTCATAAATAGTTATATCCTTATTTTATACAATTATTTCTTATTATTTAATTTTTCTCATTTTCAAAAATTCTTCGATAAATTTATCTATCTGCCCATCCATAACAGCGCTCACATTGCTTGTTTCAACCGATGTTCTGTGGTCTTTAACCATAGAATACGGATGCATCACATACGACCTTATCTGGCTTCCCCATGCGATATCGTCTTTTTGTCCGTATTCAGTTTGCAATTTTTTTTCCTGTTCTTTTTCATGAAGTTCAAAAAGCCGTGATTTGAGAATTTTCATAGCGAAACTTTTATTTTTATGTTGTGAACGCTCATTCTGGCACTGCACAACAATACCAGTAGGAATATGAGTTATGCGCACTGCTGAATCGGTAACATTGACATGCTGTCCGCCCGCGCCTGAGGACCTGTAAGTATCAATGCGCAGCTCTTTTTCATCTATATCGATTACGATTTCATCGTCAACTTCCGGTATAACGTCAACCGAAGCGAACGAAGTATGGCGACGTTTATTGGCGTCAAACGGAGATAACCGCACAAGCCGATGCACCCCTTTTTCCGCTTGCAAATATCCAAAAGCATAGTCCCCTTCCACAAGATAAGTAATACTTTTAATACCCGCTTCCTCACCCGGCAAAATATCGGTTACGGTTAATTTAAACCCCTGAGATTCTATCCATCGGGAATACATCCTGTAGAGCATAGCAACCCAGTCGCAGGCTTCAGTTCCGCCCGCGCCTGAATGGATTGTCATAATAGCATTACTGTTATCGTGTTCCCCGCAGAGCATTTTTTTGAACTCGAATTTATGAAGGTCTTCTTCAATATGAGAAAGTTCGTTTCTCAATTCTTCCAATAAAGACAGATCAGATCCTTCTTCTTCGAGCAGTTCAATAAGTCCCTGCACATCGATACATGCTTGATCCAATTTTTTCCACGGTTCAACCCATAACCTTAAAACCCGGGCCTTATCAATAATGCTCCTTGCCTCGTTTTGATCGTCCCAGAAATTATGGGCCGCCATTTTCTCTTCTAAATTGGTTAGCTGCGCAGACATCTTGGCGAGGTCAAAG
Source organism: bacterium (assembly GCA_021161885.1). GTDB lineage: Bacteria > Auribacterota > Auribacteria > Auribacterales > Auribacteraceae > JAGGZS01. The sequence continues at coordinate 1,428 of JAGGZS010000159.1, read as the reverse complement.
ATACCTCCACAAATCTTGAAGCCTGTTTTTTTTATCTAACAACTTAGATTTTAATTCATCTAACATTATTTTTCCAACCTTTCCCGCAAAAATTTTCCACATGAATATACAAAAGATATAAGCAAAAGTAAAACAGAAAACACACTTGCGCAATATAAAAATATTTCACCGTGCCTCGTATAAAATGTGTTTTCATTGAAAATTCGTTTCGGTATATTGATATAAAGTATGCCCTCATCAAAAATTAAAGAAGATTTTTTTCCGTAAAGCAATGTTGTTTCCCCATAAGAGTTAATATATCCGGTTATTCCGGTATTTGCGCATCGTACAAAAGGAACCCTGTTTTCTACCGCCCTGAATTTCGCCATATAAAAATGCTGGTACGGCGCGCCTGTACGCATATACCACGCGTCATTTGTTATATTAACTATAAAATCGGCGTCTTGCTTCGATATTTTCCTTATAAGTTCCGCAAAAATATCCTCAAAACAAATAGATACCCCAAACTTGAAATTCTTTAAAAGAAAAATATCCGCCTTATCGCCGAACGAAAAATCTTCAAAAGGAACCGCTGATTCCAACCACGGAAAAATTTTATTTAAAATTTTTTTGTGCGGAATATACTCACCGTACGGCACAAGATGTATTTTATCATAAACACCCGATAATGCCATAGGCGATTTGTCCGTTTCAGGAGTAACATAATAAGCGCTGTTATAATAATATTGGTTATCATCTTCTATTTCAATTCGGTTACCACCGAATAAAAGAGGTATTTTTAATTCTTTCATCAGTTCAAAGATAAAATAAGTTTCTTTCCGGTCAAATTTAAAAAATCCCGGCAAACTGCTTTCCGGCCATATTATCAAATCAGGATTTTTTTTAGCGGCCTCCCTTGTAAAGCGTCCATAAATACTTAATATTTTCGATTCGGAACTTTCATCCCATTTAATATTCTGAGGAATATCAGCTTGAATCAACGCCGCTTTCAAGGGAGTATATTTTTTTAAAGATTCACTCTCAATATTCCTAAAATAATCTATACGCCCATTACCCCATTGCCTAATTAATATTAAGAAAACAAAAAACAGGCTTAAAAAAAGTACCGGCAGCCTTACGCTCGCTGTAAAAGATTTTTTATCCTTTAAATTTTTAATAAAATATTTTATTGAACGATAGACCAAAGCATTCGCAAACAACGCCAGCATAGATAATCCGCTTACTCCGGTAATTTCAACACACTGAAGGAAAGCGCTCTCATTATAAAAAGCGTATCCTATATTATCCCACGGAAAACCGCTCATTACGGCTCCCCTTAAATATTCACAAAAAGCCCAAACCAACGGAGCGGAAACCATAAAATCTATTTTTATAGTTTTTTTTATATATACTATGGAACAAGAAAAAAACAAAATATAAAGATAGATA
>JAGGZS010000307.1 GCA_021161885.1 bacterium | reverse complement strand
CTATAAAATTCTTTGATAGAATCAATTACATATTCCTGTTGCATAGGATATAATTCAGGATAAACAGGTAAAGACAAAACCTCTTTTGAAACTTTTTCGGCAACCGGAAAATCGCCTTTGGAGTAACCGAGATAAGAAAAACATTTCTGCAAATGCAAAGGCAACGGGTAATAAATTGCCGACCCGATTTCTTTTTGGGTTAGATAAGCCTGCAACTTATTACGGTCAGACACTTTAATAGTATACTGATTAAACACATGATAACAGTTCCGGTCTATATAAGGGGTTGTTACATTTTTCAGGTCATTAAACGCTTCGTTATATACAAACGCGTGTTCGCGTCTTTTCTGAGCCCAGTCATTGAGGTAATTAATTTTAACAAGCAAGACAGCCGCCTGCAAAGTATCGAGACGGCTGTTAGTGCCGACAATGCGATGGTAATATTTAGGTTTAGACCCGTGATTGCGTAAAACCAAGGCTTTTTCAGCCAAATCAGTACTGTTTGCCGTTACCATTCCCCCGTCTCCGAGACATCCTAAATTTTTGCTTGGGAAAAAACTATAACACCCGAAATCGCCTACCGTGCCTGCCATTTTATATTTATATTTTGCCCCAAGGCTCTGTGCGGCGTCTTCGATTATAGCGATATTATGTTTACTTGCTATTTTCATTATAATATCCATCTCGGCACACTGTCCGAAAAGATGAACAGGGATAACACATTTTGTTTTCGGACTGATTTTTTTTTCTATTTCAGCAGGATCAATATTAAAAGTATTCTCGTCTATATCCGCGAAAACAGGGGTCGCTCCAACATTGTAAATAGCTCCGGCTGTAGCGAAAAAGGTAAACGGCGATGTAATAACCTCATCGCCTTGTTTTATATCAAGAGCCCGCAAAGCCAGCCATAACGCATCTGTTCCCGACGCGCACCCTACGGCACATTCCGATCCTGTATAAAGAGCTATTTTTTCTTCAAGTTCCTTTACTTCAGGCCCGTTTATAAACCGGCATTCATCAATGACTTTGCGCATTGCCTCAATCAGTTCTATTTTACAGCTTGTAATTTGAGCGTTTACATCTAATAAAGGTACTTTCATAGTTTCATAAATACTCCGAATTTATTAAATCATTTTAAGTTTGTTTTTTTCTAAAATATAACACGTTGCACAGCTTAGGCATTTTCCTTTATCGTTGCTGATATTAAGTTTAACACCGCATCTGCACATCCATCCGCGCTGAACCGCCGGGTTACCGTAAACCAAAGCAAAGGCAGGGACATCTTTAGTAACTACGGCCCCTGCTCCGATAAAAGCGTATTCCCCTATTTCCACACCGCATACCACAGTAGCGTTAGCGCCGATAGAAACACCTTTTCTTGCAACTGTTTTTTTATACTCATGTTTACGGGACACGTGGCTTCGCGGATTAATCACGTTGGTAAAAACCATTGAAGGACCGCAGAATACATCGTTTTCGAGAATAACCTCATCATATATAGACACATTATTCTGCACTTTTACATTATTGCCGAGAACCGCTCCGGAAGATATGTTCACGTTTTGCCCGATAGAACAATTCTTGCCTATCACTGCTCCGCCCATTATATGGGAAAAATGCCATATTCTTGTTCCTTCACCGATAGTTACCGGTTCATCTACATATGAAGATTCATGGACGAAATATTTATCAGGCATATTAAAAACAAATCCTTTCTAATTCAATTTAACGAGTTTGCCTTTTTGGTCAAGCGATTTCTGCGCCGCTTCGAGCACTTTAGTTACCCGTATTCCATCGTATCCGTCGCTTCTGGGCTGTTTATCGTTAACTATTGCGTCGATAAAATGAGCCGCTTCAATTTTCAAAGGTTCTTTCAGGTTGATTTTCGGTATCAACACATCGCCTACCCACAACTGGAGCATTCCCTGATACGATTCAAATGAGGGAGCTACATCAACCCGCTTATCGTAAACCTTAATTTTTTCGACCGGTTCCATATCATCGAATACAACCATTTTTTTATCGCCCACGATAGTCGTTCTTCTTATTTTATGGGGATCAAGCCAGCTTAAATGGATATGGGCAATTTTGCCGCTTTTAAATTTTAAGTTCAGGAAAACAACATCCTCAATGTTATCCTGCAAAAAAGACTGACCGTTCGCTGACACAAATTCCGGTTCTTCATCAAGCAGGTAAAGTATAATAGATATATCATGCGGCGCAAGGCTCCATAAAGCGTTTTCCTCGCTCCTGACCACTCCGAGATTAACACGCTGTGAATAAATATAAAAAATATGTCCTATTTCGCCGGATAATATTATATCTTTCAATTTTTCAACTGCTGAGTGATACTCGAGAAGATGCCCGACCATAATTTTTAGATTTTTTTCTTCCGCTAATTTAGTCAATTCCATAGACTCGCTCGACCGTAAAGACATAGGTTTTTCCACAAGCACATGTTTGCCCGCCATAAGGGCATCTTTGGATATTTGATAATGGGTTACCGCGGAAGAAGCAACGATAACAGCATCGATATTTTCTTCGGAAAACATTTTTTTATAATCATTATAACTGTTTATATCGGGATACGATTTTTGCAGGAAACTAAGTTTATCGTTATCCGCGTCGCAAATAGCCGATAAAACGCATTGCGGTAAATTATAAAAAATACGCACATGGTTTTTGCCCCAGTTACCTGTACCTATTACCGCGACTTTTAAATATGCCATAATACATCATCCCTCTTATTAAAAAAATTACACTTAGACTACTACAAACCACAAAAAATTATAACTTATTTTTTGAAAAACCCGCGAAAAATCCGGCGGTTACAGCATTTAAGAGCGCAAAAATATTTTTGTTTTTATAAACCAACACACCAATTAAAAGCTGAATAAAAAAATAAAGCGGCAACAATAAAACCGCATAAATAAAATTATAATTTTTCCTTATAAATAAAACGGTATTTCTGCAAATATAAAATTGTTTTTTTGATAAATCTGTAGATTTTGAATGTTTATGATAAATAAGTATGTCTTTTACCGCGCAAAGTTTATAGCCGGCTTTCTTAGCCCGCGCCGATAAATCAAGGTCTTCGCAGTACATAAAAAACCGTTCGTCAAATAAACCTATTTCCGCAAAAATATTTTTTTCGGCAAAAATACAGCATCCGTTCAAATAATACGGTTCTACATTATTTTTAATATCCGCCGGATTTTTATTTTTATTGATGTTTTTAGAGTACCCGAAAAAAAGGTTAAAATCTCCGCCCGTACATTGTACTTTTTTTGTATGATAAAAAACAATCACCGGATTAAATAGGGTATCAGGTTGATTATCACAATGTCTGATAAATCTATTTATTGCCCCGCGGGTTACGATTGTATCGTTGTTAAGCAGCATAATATAGGCGCATTCAGGATCATTGAGAGCTTTTTTTATGCCGATATTGCATCCGCCGGCAAACCCGTAATTTTTATCGGGACAGATATAATCTATAAGATAAAAATATTTTTTAAGTTCCGTTTCAGAAAACCGCTCGTCAGGTGAATTGTTTACTAAAATAATTTTGAATAATTCGGTATCGCCGGATTGATTTAACGAACATAGGCATTCAAGAGTTTCTTTTTTGCCGTAATAATTAAGGATTATTATGCTGGCTTTTTTATTCATCTTAAGATATCCAAAAATTTTCTGAACTGCGCTTCACAACTAAGCTCTTTTATTCTATCAGGGGTATATTTCAATAAATTATTCGATTTAAATTGGTCAATTATAGTATCAATTGTAAATTTCAGATGCCCTTCGTTTTCAGGCAATATTCCTAAATTATAACCGACTTTATAATCCCTAATTAATTTTGCTGCTTCCATATTTAAAGGAGTATAAGCCAATAAAGGTCGACCTGCGGTTAAATAGTCAAAAAATTTGCCTGTTATAACTTCATCCGCCCCCTCGCGCTTAGTATGTATAAGGAGGAGTAAATCCATCTGTTTCATAATATTAAGGGCTTTTGCATGGGCAATGCCCGCAAAACTTTTAACAAAATGGTATTTTCCATTAATATTTTGCGAACCGTAAATAAAAATCTCAAAAACATCATTATAATTTTTTTTGATATATTCGAGCAGCAAGGTCGGGTCGCGAAAACTGGACTGCGCATCGGATATTGCTCCGAAATAACCGATTTTGATTTTACCAGATTTTGATTGGCTGTTATAGGAAAAATCCAGTTTATCCGTTTTAAATCCATTCATTATAAGACAGCTTTTTTGTTTTAGTCCCTTTAATACGTAAAGGTTTTCAATTTTATCAATCATAGGTGCTGAGACATAAACAAACCGGTCGGCTATTTTTAAAATTTTTCGTTCCGTTCGTTTACATAAAGCTGACAGTACGGGGTTGGTCTTTCTAAAAATAGCTGTTGTGTTCCAGCTGTCCCTGTAATCTATTATAAAATTAATTTTATCGCTGAAATGTTTTTTAAGAGCATATCCCGCAAGCAGGATACTTTGCGGAGGTGAACTTACTATGACATTTTCTATCTGATTTTTTTCAATAATATTTTTGGCTTGTTTATAAGCGTTTCCGACTGACAGCACAGTTTGGTCGGGAATCATAAAATAAGAAACCGCTTTTTTTATTTTCAGTTTAAGATTCGTATATTCAGCGTCTAATCCTTGAGAGTTTAAGGAATTAAGAAAAACTTTATTCTCGATTTTTTTAAGAAAATCGTTAAAATAATGGATATTATAATTGCGCAAATCTTTTTCGTATCCGAAATAATCGATTTTCAATCCTCTGGCGGCTAATATATGAATGTCAAAACCATGTTCATATAAATACCGCGCTATTTTAAGTACACGCAAAACACCGCCTACGGATTGATAGTACGGTAAAAAGTTTCTGGTTAAAAT
>JAGGZS010000095.1 GCA_021161885.1 bacterium | reverse complement strand
AGTAAATCCTTTTGATCTTTAATTTTTGGTTATATGTTATAGATAAAAAAGGCAGCCTTATTTTTAAGACTGCCTTTTTTTCGCTTTTTTGAAATTTTTTGAGATGGTTGCAAAATATCCGGCAATTACCATTTCCATATAAAGAGACATTCAAAAAAGCGGAACTACAAACTACAATAAAACCACTTGTTACTTTTGTTTCTATAAAATTAGAAACTTTTTTTTTGTAAAAGTTCAAAATAAAATATGCTTACCTCGCTAAATTTTTCCGGCACGAATTTTATTTATCTTACCTGAATGAAATATTCATCTAATTTTTTGATATGGAACAGATTTTGTTATTTAAAAATATTTATTTCTATCGGAATAAATTATTTCAAGGGGTGTTTTATGCGTAATCTATCTCAAAAGGGCAATAAAAAACTAAATTTTAAAATTCTTGATTGTACAATTCGTGACGGAGGTTACGTTAATAATTGGTTTTTTTCAACAAAATTTGTCAGGGAAGCATACAGATTATTATCCAAATCCGGAGTAGATGTAATTGAAATAGGGTTTAGGGGGACCGATAAATATTTCGATCCTGCCAAGTACGGCAAATTCAGGTTTACTTCCGATGATGATATATTAGACGCTGTAAACGGTATTCAGGGAATAAAAATAGCTGTTATGGCGGATTACGGCAGAATATCAGCCGATGATTTTTCAGCCGTTTCAGATACACCTGTGGATATGGTACGAATAGCGAGCCATAAAAACACTATTTTTCAGGCTTTGGAATTCCTTGAAAAATTAAAAAATAAAGGTTATGAGGTTTCCTTGAACGCTATGGGCTGGGCAAATTATTCTGTCTATGAACGAAATGAACTTGTAAATGAATTGTATAACCATGATATAGATTATATTTACGCGGCAGACAGTTACGGATCTATTTTTCCCGACCAGATAGAATCTTTAATCACGCCGCTTTTGGGAATTAATAATATAAAAGTAGGTTTTCATCCTCATAATAACCTGCAGATGTCCTTTGCCAACACAATAAGTGCTATAAATTTAGGCGTTGATATTGTAGATTCCACTTTGTTTGGTATGGGAAGGGGAGCGGGTAATCTGCCTACTGAAATTCTGGTTTATTATATGCAGTTGGCAAATGGAGAAAAGTATAATGTTATACCGCTTCTGAATTTTATCGAACTGTTTGTTATGCCGTTATATAAGGCACAGCCGTGGGGATATCAACTGCCTTTTATGTTATCGGGAATAAATAAATGCCATCCTAATTACGTATCAAAACTTATGAATCTTAAGGAATATAATATTGAGGATATTTGTAAAGCCGTTGAGATTATTAAAGAGTATGACGCAGTCGGGTTCTCCCCTGATGTTCTTGATGAAGTTATTGAACAAGGGCTTATAGGGGAGTTTACGGCTCCGAAAATATATCTTGATAAAAATGTTTCAGAAAAAATATCTGATGTGCCCTACATTGACCGCCATAAAGGCAGAGATTTTCTTATTCTCGCGAACGGTCCATCGCTTAAACACTATAAGAATAAAATAGATAAACTAATCTCTTTGTATGACCCTATCATTATGGGGGCGAATTATCTTGATAATTTGTTTGTGCCGCATTATCACGCATTTAATAATAAAAATAGGTTTATGGTGTATGCCGATACAGTCGCTGGACAGTCAAAGTTGCTTATCGGGCAGAATATTCCTAACTCCATGATTGATGAGTATATAAACCGTGATTATGAACAGATTTTTTTTAATGATATTGTAAATGCCGATTTTTCTATAGAGGACGGGGTAATACAAACAAATTGCAAAACTATATCACTGCTTCTGTTGGGGGTAGCTGTTGTGATGGGGGCCGAACGGATATGGGCTGTCGGCATGGACGGATATCTCAATATCGGGCAGGGCGGTAAACTGCATTTTTATAACGAAAACAGTTCTAAAAGCGATGAGAAAATGATTCTTAACCTTCATAGGTGGTGCGAACTTTTTATCGGGCAAATCAATTCTTATTTTATCGCTCAAGGCAAGGAAGGCATCCATATTTTAACCCCTACCGCATATAAACAGTATTATAAAGGAATAGATAATTATCTATCTGTAACACAGGGAGTAACAACCTATAATGAAAGTTTTGCTGATTAAGTCGGGACGCGCTAATTTGTTTTTAAGGGCATACTGTTATCTAAAAGAAAATTTTGGCAAGATTGATGTCGCAGCCAAAAAAGATACCGTTTGTCAATTAGATTCAGATACCAAATTTGAATATGACTGCCGGATATTATCGAAAAAACTTTTAAAATTTGAACTTAAAGAGTTAAAAGATAAAAAGTATGAAAAAATTTTTTTTATCATGCAAAACGATAATTTTTTTATAGAGTATAAAAATATTTATTCATTCAGCCGTTGTTTGAATCCAAAAAATATTGTTTGCTTGAATTCTGCTTTATTCAAACAGCCGATAAAATCGTGGTTTCATTTCTATTATTTGGCATTGTCTAAAATTATTTTCAGATATTTTTTTAAAACCGTATTTTTTTCGGTTTATATTATCTCTAAAATTTTTAAAAAATTCACGCATAAACTCATCATAGAAAGACCAAACCGATGATTTTCGTTTGCCATGAAAGCAATATCAAAAAATTTCTATCAGTTAATAAGAATAAAATTTCTTATGGACAATGGATTTATCTGGGCACTGAATACCGTAAAATATCTTTTATTGCCGAAAAAATACTATCTGGTTCGTATAAAAATGTAAATTATCTGTTTGATAAAATATCAAAAAAATTAAAAAACGATTTTATCGAACTTGCTGCCTCTTTTGTATCTGAGAAGAGCGGTCTTTCGTGGTGGACATCTAATTTATCGCATAAGAGCGGTTATACTTGCGGGCTATTGAGAGATTTTATTCTGTTTTTCGTATTTGAGGAAATAGTCAATTCGGTTTATGATAAAAATATGCTGGTGGTTGTGCAATCATTACCTTTATATAATGTATTGTATGAAAATTTCAGGCGGAAAATAAATTTTTACGGGCAGAAAGAAAAGGTTGAAAAAGAAGGTTTTTGCGAAATAGCTCAAAAAAGGTTTTCTTATGTTGCGCAAACAATCCGTCGAAAAGCCGGTTCCGCGCATAAAGCCCCGGATAGTCCGATTACTTTGGTAATGGCTTGGCTTAATAATTCGATAGCAAAAAAAGATAATCCGTTTAATGTATATTACGGCGGGTTGCCTGAATTTTTTCAATCCGCCTCAATGGATGCTATGTACCTCGGATATATCTGGGATTATGAGAACTATTTTAAGGTAAAACAAAATATATCGGCAAGGTACAGGAACGTTGTTTTCCCTGAAGATTATTTAACTCGGGCGGATATTTTTAAATCGGCATTTTTGCCTGTATTACGGCAGATAAATTTAGGTAAAGTTATTTTCTCGGAATACGATTTGACTTCTTTGTTTGAAAATTATATTTCCGATGAATTGGCAAATACTCACAACAGTATGTGCCTATCATTTTATTATGTTTTTAAAAATTTGAAAAGAGCGGGTTTTAAAATAGAAAAATTCATTTATCCGTTTGAAAATCAGCCTTGGGAAAAGGCTTGCGTTCAAGGGATACGAAAATTTTATCCTGACTGCAAAATTATAGCTTTTAAACATACCACTGTACCGCAGTTTATGCTCGCTCATTTCCCATCGGAAAGAGAATTTATTTCAATGCCTGTGCCCGATAAAATAGTTTGCTGCGGTAAAAGTTCGTATAACGCTCTTTACCCGTATTGGTCGGATAAGTGCCGATTGGAAAACGGGCCGGCTTTGCGTCATTCTTATTTATTTAAAAAAGATAAATTAGCGGATAAAAAAAATAATGATAACAAAAATGTCGGAGCGGCGTTATCGATTAACATTGATGAAAACATAGAGTTTTTAGACGTAATAATTAAAACCGCAAAGCAAGTGGATATAGATTTTTTAGTAAAATTTCATCCTGCGGTAAATAATAAAATTTTGATAAATCAGCTTAAATCGGCGAATCTTAACAATGTAAGCGTATTTGAGGGATCACCGGACGAATTTTTAAAAGAAATATGCGTTATGCTCTTTACAGCCACTGATTTATCTGTGCAGGCGGCTTTGTCCGGCATACCGGTTATCTGTTATATGCCTATGGCTAAGTTAGATATGAACCCGGTCAATGATAAGTTTATTTATACAAAAGTATACGGCGAGAGTTCTCTTTGCTGTGCTGTAAAACAAGCTCTGGCGGATAAAGATAAAAATTTAACGGTTCCGTCTGTTACCGACTATTATAATCGAACGGAAAAAAGCAGTCTGTTATGTTTTGTAAATTAAATAAAGAAAATAGTTGAGTTATGTATCCGAGTGTAAGCGTTATCATACCATATTATAATGATAAAACCGTAATTTTGCGGTCATTAAAATATCTTGCCGCGCAGTCGTATCCTTTAGGTCTGCTTGAAGTTATCATAGTGGATGATTATTCTGAACTTCCTCTGTCGGAAATTATTAACGAAAATTATGGGTTGGATATAAAAATTGTTCGACATAAAGAAAATAAAGGAAGCGCAGCTTCGCGCAATACCGGTATAAAGCATGCCGAAAACGAGCTTCTTGTGTTTATAGACAGCGATGTGCTTGCCGACGAAAAATTTATAACGGCACACGTAAAGCGTTTCAATAAAACCGATAAAATTGTACGGTTCGGAACTATCAGATGGCATCCTGACGTAAAAAATAATCATTTTACTAAATACGGCAGGTGGTTTGAATACGATAATGTACTTGATAAACCTAATTTGGATTTTAATGATTTTAATGGAGCGAATTTTTCTGTTTCACGAAGTGCTTTAATAGACTCAGGGGTTCTTTTTGACGAGAGTTTTACTAAATACGGCATGGAAGATATTGAATTCGGATATTTGCTTAAAAAGAAAAAATTTCGTTTTGAATTTTGTCCCGACGCTTTGGTTTGGCATTACAGACAGGCGACTCTGGAAAATCAGATTATAAGGGCGAAAAATTCGGCTTATTCCATACAAAAATTTATCAGTAAACATCACGATAAAAATATACTTGAAAAATTAAGGTTTTTAAACCGAGATATTTTTGTCAGATATGAAAAAATTTTATCTGGCGCAGAAAGGTTAAGCGATTTTTTTCTGGCTCAATTAGATTTAAAATATAATTTATCTTTTATTGAACAGGAAATGTCAGCTATGTGCGGGATTTTTTTAATTGAGTACGCGCCGTGGAGCGAGTTGTACCATAAAAAAATAAAAATGCCGGTATATACACAGAATTACCAGCCTCAACTTGTTAACTCAGCGGTTGATTATGGGATTAGAATTAATTTGTTAGATAGTTTTTTTAAATTAAATGCAAACCCTTGTGCCCTTTATGGTCAATTTATTCTGCCCGAAAAAAATATGGGGCTTAGAATATCTTTATGTTATGAAACCGGACGATATTTTTTTATAGAAAATAAATTAGATCAAGCACAATGGATTTTAGAAAAAGCCCTTGAAACCGGGCATTTGGATATTCCGCAAATCTATCTTATCCATTACCTGCTTGCATCAATCTGTAAACGTAAAGGTTATATGGACAGCGCAAAAAAATATTTTGGGTTTGTAGCCGATAAGGCGGTTAATCGTATCCACGCATCCCAGTACGCATCTGCGTGTTACCATTTGGGAGATATTTGTTTTAATGAAGGCAACAAACACAGTGAAGCAAAATTTTTTTTTGAAAAGGCATTAAGCATATGTCCTTTGCATAAAGCCGCAGGTGAAGCGGTGTTAAAGTGCTGATTTAAGAAAAAATAAATTTTTTCAGCAGCTTGTTCATCACTATTTTATTATCAGCGCTTATTTGAGAAACTAAATTTTTGATATTTCCGTAATTTTTGCCTTGCAGGTCGTTGAATAAAAAAAATAGGTAATTGAAATTTTCTTTATTTAGTTTTTTTATAATCTCATCCATATTTTCTACGGAAAATTTTTTTGATTTATGGTAAACAAAAGTTTTTGCGCCATAACCTGTTGTGCTTAATTT
>JAGGZS010000020.1 GCA_021161885.1 bacterium | reverse complement strand
TTAGAGAAGTATCGAGTTCATTGATGAATCTGTAGAATTGAGTTTCGTCTGGGATTTGATAGTTGTAAAATGCGCACAAGTCACAAATAAACAGATTATTTTTGAGAAAGTAAATAAGTCTTGGAATGGAGTTAAGTTGCAGTATGTTTTTGACTATGAGGGCACGAAACATTGCATGGCGAGAATAACCGGTACGTCCAACAAAGATATTGGTATCTTTAATTTTGGAAAGATCGAGGTTGGAGAAAAGTTCGTAAAATTTTTTATGCAGTGGAAGTTCAACAAAAATATTGAAATCATAAAACAGTGAGGGTTGGGGGTGATAATTCATAATAAAACCGCTCCTTTCTTTGATTGAAATATTTATTGTAATACAATATAAATACGTAATTTACATTAACATAACGAATTGATAAGATCAATAAAAAAATAAGGTTTTTAAGAAAAAAATTATCTTGCAATATATTGATAAAAAGCAAGTTGTAATTTCGCAGAAACCTTAGGTTTAAAGAATTAGAAAAACCACCGGCAGAAAGAAATATGAAGGATAAAAACAAGGATAAGGACAGCTGAAACCGTCATATGAAAGAGTGTTCTCGAAACAACTTAAACGAGCAAGGCACAAAGGATTGGCGAAAGTTCAAATACAGGCATTTTTAGAAGCAATAGTGTTTAACGTAAATAAGGTTGGTTCGTCCTGACGCCCCGCCGCTTTGTTTAGGGGCGTAAGCCCCCGGCGGATTGGTCTGTCAACTTGCGGTAATTTTCTATCAAAATCAGTCTTATAGAAAAAATATAGCTCTTAAAAACTTGTTTTTAAAAATTTTTCTGCTGTTTTGCAACACACCCACTTTATATTTTAAGGTAAAATTTTGTTAGGTACAAGCTCTCCTTTTTTTAAAACATATATATATAAATAATTCTAAATTAGTTTTGCCATAAGTTAAATTTATATGTCCATGCCCACATTTTATCGATAAACTGCTCTATAGGGATATTCAACTAAACAACTACGGGTTCACACCCGTAGGATTTATATTCCGAACTTCGTTCGTCCACTTGCGCGGATGGCTTCCATCTACAAGCTTACGCATATAGTATTACGAAGGTAGCAATAAAAAATTTTAGTTCCTTGACAAAAGTGTTAAGTTTTTGTTAGAAAACGGTTATATTTTTAACCATTTTCAAAAAATATAAAAAACAATTTATATAATTTTTTAATTTTAACGAGGCATATTTTATGAATCTGCAACTTTTCTGTGGTATATTAGGCGGGCTTGGCTTATTTATTTTCGGTATGCGTTTATTATCGGACGGTCTGCAAAGTGTAGCAAGCACACGGCTTAGAAAAATAATCATATTGTTCACTAATAAACCGATGTTAGGGATTATATCCGGCTGTTTGCTTACCGCTATTATCCAGTCAAGCAGTGCGACAACCGTTCTAACCATAGGTTTTGTCAATTCCGGTATGATGCTGTTAAAGCAAGCTATAGGCGTAATCATAGGCGCAAACATAGGCACTACCATTACCGCTCAGATTATTGCGTTTAAAATAACTAAATTAGCGCTTCCCGCCATAGGTATAGGTTGCGCAATGCATCTATTCGGCAGAAACAAAAGAACTCAGTTATGGGGAAAAGTCATTTTAGGGTTCGGGATACTGTTTCTCGGGCTGACCACAATGTCTTCGGTGCTTAAGCCGTTAAAAAATTCTGCAGTCGCGAAAAACTTTTTTATCAATCTCGGACAGCATCCGCTTCTCGGTATTTTAACAGGTACACTGGTTACATTTATTGTCCAGTCAAGCAGTGCTTCCATAGGTCTTGTGATAGCTCTTGCTTCGACGGGACTTATAGATATTCAAGCAGCGATTTATCTTGTGCTTGGTGATAACATAGGCACAACCATCACGGCTTGGCTTGCCTCAATAGGAGCTAACCTTACCGCACGGCGCGTAGCTCTTGCGCATTCAATGTTTAATTTGATTGGGGCAACTTATTTCGCTTTTCTGACAAGCACAGGTTTTTTTATTCATTTTGTCGACTGGATTACGCCAGGTCCAATTACACCGGGCACAATGGCCAGAAACATCGCTAACGCCCATAGCATTTTTAATATTTTTAACGCGTTACTGTTCATGCCGTTTACAGGACTGCTTGAAAAATTAGTTAAATTTATTCTGCCCGGCAAAGAAGAAATTATTGCGGAACCTTGTTATCTTGAAAAACACTTACTTGATAATCCGGAGATCGCTTTATCGCAAACAAAAAAAGAAATGCACAGGATGCTTGTGCTGTCCAAAAACGCTGTAGACTCAGCCATGGATTCTTTTTTCAAAAAAGACAGAAAATTACTTAAAGAGGTTTCCAAATTAGAAGATACCATCGATAACCTCCAGAGTGAAATCACCTTGTATATCGTGGATATATCTAAAGGCAGCCTTACACATGAACAGTCTGAACAGATACCCGGACTGCTTCATACCGTCAATGATATAGAACGAATCGGCGATCACGCGGAAAATATTATGCGTATTGCCGAAAGAGTTATTGATAAAAAAATGACTATACACGACAAAGGAATAGAAAGAATAAAAAAGATTAATAACGATATTACCGAAATGTTCGATATACTAATAATGATTATCGCTGAGGAAAAAACTATTTCTATAAAAAATGTGTTTAAACTTGAAACAAACTTAAATGAACGTTACAAGCTTACCGGAAAAGAACAAATAAAACATCTGCAGCAAGGCAAAGACCAAGTTCTCGCAGGCATAGCCCTTCTTGATTTAATAAATAATATGGAAAAAATAGGCGATCACCTTACCAATATAGCCCAATCTCTAAATAAAGGGTTCAGGTATAAACAACAAAGTCTTATAAGCTGATGCCTACTTCAAGTTTAATGTTGCTGTAAATATAAAACCCAGCAAACCGCCCAATATTGCGCTGATGTAAAGATTGCACGTTATTGGGCACGCTCCGCCTATGGCGCATTTTCCTATATAACCTAATAATCCGCCTAACGCTAAACCAATCACTACCCCTAAAAATGTTTTCTTTTCCCGATTCTCTCATTAAAAAAAGTATTTTCTTTAAACTTAACTTAATTTTTATTAAAGTTATGTAT
>JAGGZS010000052.1 GCA_021161885.1 bacterium | reverse complement strand
GCATATATTTTAAGGTGAAAAATTTTGATAATTTATAAAAATCAATGTTCATTATCGGATATTTTTTGTAAACCCACAAAATTATTAATTATTATTCCTATAGGGCTAAGCATTTCTCTGTTTACATTTATGTTATTAAGAACTATCGAGAAAAATAAACTGCGGGAAAAATTTTTCAATATTGCAGAGTATCAGGCAAAGATGGTTCAAAATGCCGTGAACAACCAGATATTTTTTCTTAATTCTTTACATAATTTTTTTGAGGCATCGCAATATGTTGATTATGATGAGTTTGAACTTTTTGTAAATAACATGCTCAGTAACAAAGATGAAATAACCTCCGTTTACTGGGCGCCAAAAATAAAATTTGCGGATAAAGATCAGTTCGAAAAAACAGCGTCCTTAAAATTATCATATCCTTTTTCAATTACCCAGCGCGCCTCGTCGGGTGATTTTATAAAAGTTACGCCAAGAGATGAATATTTTCCGATTTATTACGCCGTGCCTAAAAAAAATAATAAAAGGCTTAACGGATTTGATCTATCTACGAATTATCTGTGCAAAAAGGCAATTTATAATTCAGTGAAGTCCGATTCAATAACCGCTTCCGAACAGCTGAGTTTATTAGATAAATTTTCCCGTAACAAAAGCCTGTTTTTATTTCAACCGGTTTATCAAAAAAATTATCCAAAAAAAACAATGAAAGAAAGGCTTAACGGATTACAGGGATTATTGGTTATTGTCTTAAATATCAATACATTTAAAAAAAATTTATCCGCAAAATCGTTTACCGGTTTAAAGGTAAATTTTTATGATATCTTAAATCCATTAAGGAAAAAGAATATTTTTTCTATGTCATCCAATGCAATGTTACCCTGCCAAACAGACCGCCCTGACTATTTAGGGTCCAATCTGGAATATATGACCGATATAATAATGGCGGGCCGCCATTATTTGTTTTATTGCGAACCGGAAAAAAGTTTTTTTGCCTCGGAAAGCACTATTAGCCCGATTTTGGTTTTGCTGTCTGGCATACTGATAACTCTATCTCTTTCAAGATGTTATGTGAATATGTCGGCTCGGACAAAACAAATAGAAAAACTTGTAAAAATAAGAACAGATAAACTAACGCAAAGTGAACAAAAATACAGGATTCTTTTTGAAAGTTCAAAAGACGCGATTATCCTGTTTCACCAAGAAGTGCTTATTGATTTTAATATATCTACTTTAAACATATTCGGTTTTTGTTCTAAATCACAATTGATAAATAAAACCCTGCCCGATTTTTTCTCTATAATATCCGATCCGCAGGAAGATTTTTTTCGTATAAACGAGTACATCATAAAATCCGCAAAAAACAAACATCTGGAATTTGAAATGAGTTTTAGGAAATTCGGCGGGTCAGTTTTTATCGGCGAAGTTGTTTTTCAATCGTTTGGATCTGGCGGACACCATATCCTGCAAGTTTCCATAAAAGATATAACCGAGCGGAAAAAAATGGAAGAAGAACTTATAAAAAGCCGTAAATTCGATTCCATAGGTGTGCTCGCGAGCGGAATGGCACATGATTTCAATAATCTGCTTACTTCCATAATCGGAAATATCGCGTTATGTAAAATGGACACATTGGCGGACTCTCCTTTAATGAGTTTTCTTTTGAACACCGAAAAAGCCGCTGGTATAGCAAAAGAGCTTAGCCAACAGCTGTTAACAATCACCAAAAACAAAGCTCCGCTTAAAACCGTTGGCTCAATAAAAAAATTGATCAAAGATACCGTGAAATTTACTTTGCAGGGAGCTAATGTAAAGCATAGTTTATTTTTTGAAAAAAATCTGTTTCCTGTAAAAATTAATGAAACACAAATCAGCAGTGTCATCAATAACGTAACCTTAAACGCTCTGCAGGCAATGCCTCAAGGCGGAAAGATTGATATTAGATGCGAAAATATTAAAAATAAGGATACATCAATGATAAAAAGAAAATGCCTTAAAATATCCATTACAGATACAGGCATAGGCATCCCCGAGGAAAATCTTAAGAAAATATTTGACCCTTATTTTACGACTAAAGAAAAAACCACTGATAAAGGATCAGGATTAGGGTTGACTACAAGTTATTCGATTATAAAAAAACACGGCGGACAGATGACTGTCCGGTCCATAGTGAATAAAGGAACCACAATAGAAATTTTTATCCCTGCTCATCTAAGCGAAACCAAACATGACCGCAACTCCAGACAGGCAAACATAGCCGGAATTCTTATTATGGATAACGGGATTTCCTATAAGAAAGAACTTGAAAAAATACTTAACGGCATAGGATGTAAAATAAAAATCTGTAAATATGGCAAAGAAGCCTTTAAGTTATATGAAAAATCGGTTCAGTCTGATAATCCGTTTGACGCGGTAATTTTAGATTCATCCATAGCCCTTGAGGCAATAGAAAATTTACTGCGGATCAATCCGAACGCTAAAACAATAATAACTGCATTAGAAAAAAACTATTCTTTAACAAAAGAATATGATGAGTACGGCTTAAACAATGTTGTGTCCCATCCGTATTCTGAAAAAGAAATTAAGTCGGCTCTTGAGCAAGTATTAGAACGCTAATATTGCCTTCTGCCTTCAATAGCGCGCAGTAAAGTCATTTCATCAGCGAAATCAATACTGCTTCCCACAGGAACTCCGTAAGCGATACGTGATATTTTTATATCTTTGGATTTTAATAATCTTTGAGTATAAACGGAAGTGGCTTCACCTTCAACATCCGAGCCGGTAGCGAGTATTATTTCAGTAAAATTGTTGTTATCTATAAAGGTTTCCAGCATAGAGAAAGCCAATTGGTCAGGTCCTATCCCATTAAGGGGCGATAGTTTGCCGCCGAGCACAAAATACAGCCCATTATAACCTCCGCCTCGTTCTATAGCGAACATATCTTTTGCTTGTTCAACTAAACATACAATAGTCCGGTCTCTGCTTGAATCGGCACAAACGGCGCATATTTTGTGGTCGGAAATAGCGTTGCATTCAGAACAATTGCGAATATTCTGTTTCATCTCTATCATAGCGCCTGCGAACGAATCTATTTCATCAGATGACATTTCAAGCAGTTTTGTAACCATTCTTTCCGCGCTTTTGTAGCCTATCCCGGGTAACCGCGAGAACCATTTTATTACTTTTTGTATAGATACTGGATACTGATTCACAAAAAAAAAATCCTAAATTGATTGATATATTAAATTCCAAACCCGGGTATTTTCATGCCGCCGGTAACCTTTTGCATTTCCTGCTGTACCATTTTTTGCGATTCTTCAATTGCCTGATTAACCGCGGCCAAAATAATATCTTCAAGCATTTGCACATCGTCGTTATCTACGACTTCCGGGTTAATTTTAAGGCCTGTAATTCGCTGGTCGCCGGTAATTTTAACGATTACCATTCCCCCGCCAGCTGTTACATCAATTTCTTTATTAGCAAGTTCAGACTGCATCTTTGCCATATTTTCCTGCATCTTCTGCGCTTGTTTGAGGATTTTTCCCATTCCTGCCATAATAATTATTCCTTCCTTAATTTAACAACCTTTGCGGAAAACGAATCCAATAACATTTGTACTTTCGGATCGTTTAAAATATCTTCCTGTTT
Organism: bacterium; assembly: GCA_021161885.1. Lineage (GTDB taxonomy): Bacteria > Auribacterota > Auribacteria > Auribacterales > Auribacteraceae > JAGGZS01. The sequence goes on along the minus strand of JAGGZS010000052.1, from coordinate 3,829 downwards.
AGATAGAGAATTTTTATTTGCTATTTTGTTTTCAGGCTGTGTGTTGATATTAGAGTTTTTTTTTATATCTAATTGTATTTTTATTTTAATATCCGCGTTAAAAGATTGTTTAAGAATTTTTTCAACTTCCTCTACCTTTTCTTTATCTTTAAAAAAATCAACTCCGAAATTGTTTTTCATACCGAGAGTTAAAACGTTGTCCTCAAAATTCAATATCTTCGACATCTCAATAAAACTTTTAAGCAAAGAGTTGCTGCATAAAAGGCAAATTTTCCGCCATGATTTTTCAATAGTTTCTTTATCTATTTTTAAGGGAGCGGAAGATTTTTTAATCGGTTGATTATCAATCTTATTTTCATATGTGATATTTTTTTCCTGCGCAGCCGAATTTAAGTCATTCAGCAAGGGCGTGTCGGTCGAGCCAAAAGAGAGCGGTTCGCATTCAGTGTTTGTTTCATTAACTATATTGGTGTCATCGGACGATATTTTATTGCCGCTGATTATTGTTTCGTTTGCTTCAGCATTGGTTTCGTTTAGATCATTAACAATTTTATGGACGCCTACTACCGGAGCCGATTTAAGTTTGGTCTCAATTTCAGACAACGTTGTAAGCGCCTGATCTATTGATATGATTGATTTTAATCTCGCCAGTTTTAAAAAAAGCAGTTCCATTGATGTTTGTTTTGATAAAGCAAATCTCATTTTTGAGGATACATCTGATATGAGTTCAATCGCGTATTCGAGTTCTATAGGAGTATATAATTTCGACTGGTCCTTGTATGTTTTGAGTTCTTCTTGTGTACATTCAAGCACATCGTTTTTATCGTCAAGAAGCCTTACTAACAATAAATGCCTGTAATGGTTTAAGAGCCCTTCAAGGACATGGTTCACATCCTGGCCTTCACGGATAATTTTATTTATAGAAGCTATTCCCGAATTTATGTCTTTTTTATACGAGAAATATACCAAATTGGTAAAATAATCTATATCGTAAAGCCCAAGGATTTGAGAGACTTGGTTAAAAGAAATTTTTGAGCCGGAAAACGATATAATCTGATCAAACATAGATTGGGCGTCCCGCATACTTCCGTCGCCGGCTTTAGCGATTGCTTCTATAACTTTGTGTTCCACTTCAATGTTATCGGCTTTGGCGATTTTTTTTAATTGAGCCGATATTTTAGACTGGCTTATTCTCCTAAAATCAAACCGTTGGCATCTTGACAAAATTGTCGGAAGCATTCTATGCGGTTCTGTTGTAGCGAATATAAAAATCACATGTGAAGGCGGTTCTTCAAGTGTTTTAAGCAGTGCGTTAAACGCCTCTTTAGTGAGCATATGGACTTCATCGATAATATATATTTTAAAAGTCCCCTGTGAAGGAACGAATTTAACGCTTTCCCTTAATTCCCGTATTTGATCGATACCCCTGTTTGAGGCGCCGTCTATTTCCATAACATCCATACTGTTGCCTTGAATGATTTCCTCGCACATCCGGCATGTGCCGCATGGGGTTATTGTCGGACCGTTCACGCAGTTTAAGGCTCTTGCGAAAATTCGCGCGGTACTAGTTTTGCCCACGCCTCTTGATCCGGTAAAAAGGTAAGCATGCGCTATTCGGTTATGTGAAATAGCGTTTTGCAAAGTGGTTATAATGTGTTCCTGTCCGATTACATCTTCAAAAGAGACAGGGCGCCATTTACGAGCTATAACCTGAAATTCCTGCTGTAAAGGTTCAGGCGTGAGAGTGTCCATAAAAAAATCCTTTTTATGTCTAATTTATTTTTAGGGATGTGCACCATCAGTCGACCTCTTTCTTATTTATGACCGTTTTCAGTGCCGGCTCTAACCGAGTTATCCTACAGCACATAAACTAACTTACTTACCGCTGCTCCCTTCCGGTCCTGACGGGGTTTATAAGCGCCTATTGCATAGGGCTCAATCTTCATCGCCAGTAGATCAACGGACGATAAAAAGAGGTGATGGCCTCAATGATGGCATTCAACCCTGCTATAGCGGATTGCAGGATACAAGGCACCGCTACCTCCCCGTCTAGCACATCCCATCTAATTTTTTTATTATATATAAGTTTAGAAAAATAATTTGATATTGTCAATCCCGATTTCATGCGGATTGTTAAAAAGGGTCATGCGACAAAAATCGTGTACTTTTTATTTATCGTATTGATCATGCAGCAGAAAATGTACAGTTCTTGTTTTTAAGGTTGACCGTATTTTGTACAAGCTCGCCTTTTTTTTAAATATCGATATAAAAAGCTCTGATTCTAAATAATTCTAATGGCAAAAATTACTTTATTAATCGGAAGCATTATAGTATATTTTTTATAAAAACTTAGAAAATTAAAGGAGGTCAACGATATGCTAAGAGTTAAAGTAGTCGGAGCGGGCGGATATGGAGGTAACGGGCTGTTGGAATTACTGATTAGACATCCTGAAGCTCGTGTTACAGGGGTTATTGACATACAGGACGTGGGAAAGCCAATCGGTATGGTGCTTCCCCATCTCGCCGATTATTATGACCTGAAAATTCAGTCTCCCGATAACAAAGATAATACAAAAAATGTTGATGTGGTTTTTTTCGCTACTCCCGACGGAGTAGGAATGAAGTGCGCCAAAAAATATCTTGGCACGGGAATTAAAGTGATTGATTTCAGCGGTGATTTTAGGTTTGATAACCCTGAGATTTATGAATCTTACGCAGAAAAAATAGGCAGGGATTCAAAACACGCTTCAAGTGATTTATTATCGGAATCTGTTTACGGATTATCGGAACTTCATCGTGATAAAATAAAAAATTCAAGGATTGTAGGCAACCCGGGATGTTTCGCGGTTAGCTGTATCTTAGGGTTGGCGCCTGCCTTGAAACACAGGCTGGTTACTCAAGATACAATTATATGCGACTGCAAAACAGGTGTATCCGGAGCGGGTAAAAAATCTCACGCCCTTTTTCATTATCCGGCAAGATACGACTGTATGAATGCTTATAAACTTACGGGACACCAGCATATTTATGAAATTCAGAGGGAATTGTCCGTTCAGGCTGAACGGTCCGTCTCTATTATTTTCACGCCTCAGGTTGTGCCTGTTTGCCGTGGAATTATGTCGACGTTATACGCAAAACTTAAACCGGGCATTACTGCTCAGTGTGTGTTGGGCGCATACAGGAATTTTTATCAGGACGAACCGTTTGTCAGAGTTTTTTCATCTGACCAGATGGTATTGACTTCCTCAATAAGAGGCACAAATTCTTGTTATTTGACTATAAAGGTTGAGGAAGATTTATCCTCTCTTCTTGTAATATCCCATATTGACAACCTTATGAAAGGACAGGCAGGGTCGGCGATTCAGGTGATGAATATTATGTTTGGAATTCAGGAAGACGCAGGATTGAATTTTCCGGCAATGTACCCATAAAGAACAGCTATTATTCTTTTTTATGTTTAGGGTTCTGATACATTTTGCGGCGAAACACGTCTTTTTTTAACGACCTTACCCTGTCGAGAAATAAAAGTCCGTCTAAATGGTCGATTTCGTGCTGGAATACGATTGACTCAAAACCGCAGGCTTCAATTTCGCGCCGATTGAATTGTTCATCAAAAAAACGTATTTTAATAGATTTTGAACGGATTACGTTACCGGTAAAATCTGGTACGCTAAGGCATCCCTCCCGTGCCTGAATGCTTCCTTTTCTATCTATTATGGGAGTGTTGCGAAATAAAATCATATAAAAAAGAGTGTTAAATTTGTTATAATGCGGATTAAAAGAAAGGATAAAAATAAATGAAATTAGAAAGGAATCCGCAGATGACAAT
>JAGGZS010000093.1 GCA_021161885.1 bacterium | reverse complement strand
GACTTATTTTTGATACCTTCACAGATTCGCAATTCGGGTTGGGGACTATCGCTGTTTATCTTATGGGTTATATAATATCGCGCATAAAAAAGGCTTTTTATGTTGAATATATGAGTACCGCTGTTTTTTTACTGTTTCTTTTAATTATAGGTTACTCATTAATATTCACATTATGGAATTTCATAGCGCAGAGAATACCTGATTTTCTTGTTTATTTCACTCAAATGGTTATTGACAATACACCGTTGACAATTCTTGCTGTTCCGCTTATTTATCCACTGTTAAAGGTTTTTTTTCATGGTAAGAACATATAGGGCAGAAAAACATTTTATAGGTATGTTTGAAGGACGCATAAAATTTATAGCGCTGGCTGTTATTTGTGTTTTTCTTTTTTTAACCCTTGCATTATATAAAATTCAGGTTATACAGGGCGACTGGTTTAAAGAGTTAGCCCGTAATAATCGAGTTAGAAAATTGCTTATACCCGCTCCGAGAGGAAACATTTATGACCGCAAAGGTGTTATTCTCGCAGATAACAGGCCGAGCTTTAATGTTGAGGTGATTATTGAGGATGTTCCTAAAAATAAAAAAGAAGACATAGCAAAGCAGTTGAGCGCTATTGTAAAAATCCCGCAAGAAAAAATTTTAAAAAAAATAAATTTATCGCGGCGAGTGCCTTATGTACCTGAAATAATAGTAAGAGATATTGATATTGCCGCAGTCTCAAAAATTCAAGAGCATAGAGAACAGTTCCCCGGAATTAATATTAATCCTGTCCCCATAAGGGAATATAGGTTTAAAAGCCATGCTTCACATATTATCGGCTACATCGGCAGAATATCTTCATCAGAGTACAAACAGAAAAAAAATTCAGGGTACGATATTAACGATTATATCGGAAAAACGGGTATCGAAAAAGTCATGGAAGATTATCTTAAGGGGATACATGGCGGTATGCAGGTTCAGGTGGACAACCGCGGGTATTTAGATAAAATTTTAGGCGTAAAAGAACCTGTTGCGGGAAATAATGTTTATTTAACAATCGATCATCATTTGCAGAAATATATAGAAACTCTTATGCCCGAGCAATCGGGCTGCATTATAGTAATGGATGTAAAAAACGGCAATATTTTGGCATTAGCGAGTTTTCCTGAGTTCGACCCTAACCTTTTCGTGAAACCAACTCCATCAAAGATAATTAACGAACTTTTTCAAAGCAAGCGCAAATATTTAATAAATAAGGCGATACGAGAAATATATCCGCCGGGCTCGACATACAAAATGCTTATTGCCACAGCGGCTCTTGAAAGCGGCGGGCTTACTGTAGGCGATAAATATTTTTGTAACGGGAGTTTTAATTTCGGCAAATTTACTTTCCATTGCTGGTATAGAGCCGGCCACGGCAGCCTGTCTATTGTTGAAGCTCTGCGTTATTCATGTAATGTGTTTTTCTATAACGTCGGATCAAAAATTTTGGGGATTCAGCAAATTCATAAATGGAACGATAATTTCGGGTTTGGCAAAAAAACAGGCATTGATCTCGACAGGGAAGCAAAAGGATTAAATCCCAGCAAAAAATGGAAAAAAGAAACTTTGAATTTGCCGTGGTATCCTGGAGATACCGTGAATATGGCAATAGGGCAGGGGTATATGCTCGTAACACCTATTCAGCTTGCTTGCTATGTTTGCGCTATCGCGAATGAAGGTAATCTTTTGAAACCAAAATTGATAGATAAAATTGTATCTAACAATGGAACTGTCATAAAATCTTTTAAACCTGTTGTAAGAAAAAAAATTGATATTTCCGCACAAACAATAAAAATTATAAAACAAGGCATGAAAGAAGTCGTACAGCATAAATACGGTACGGGCAAGAAAGCGAGAGTCAAAAATGTTCCTGTTTCCGGCAAAACCGGCACAATTCAAATGGGAACTCCGGCGCATAGAATACATCATGCGTGGTTCTGCGGATTCGCGCCGTCCGATGATCCTGAAATAGCCTTTGTTGTTTTTGTAGAAAACGCTTCTTCCGGAGGACAGAGCGCAGCACCGATCGCCTCAAAAATAGTAGATTATTATTTTAACAAGATAAAGACAGGTAAATTAACGGGAGCACCTTGAAAATGAACAGGCTGCAATCTTTCAAATATATAAATATTCCTTTATTGGCATTGACTGTTATTCTTACAGCAATAGGTGTTTTTTTTATATACAGCGCTTCTTATCAAATAACCATTGAAACACAATCGCAGGTAAATTATTATTCCAAACAAATAATATGGGTGGCTGTAAGTTTCTGTATATTTCTTTTTGTTCTTTTTTACGGCTATGAAAATATTATGAAACAATCTTTTTTGATTTTAGGACTCAATATAATACTTTTGATAATGGTATATATATTCGGAAACGAACGTTACGGCGCGCAAAGATGGCTTCAGTTCGGAGGTCTTGTCCTGCAGCCTTCAGAGATAACAAAAGTTACAATAATACTTGCTCTCTCCAGATATGTATCGCTGAATATTCACAATTACCGGTCGTTTCGTTTTATGTTTACAGCTTTTTTAATTGTTTTTGTGCCGATGATTTTAATTTTGCGCCAACCTGACCTTGGGACCGCTCTTGTTTTCATTCCCATATTTTTTTCTATTATTTTTGTCGCAGGCACTCCGATAAAACACATATTAAAACTGATAGTTCCCGGATTAGTATCAGCACCTGTATTTTGGTTTTTACTCAAAGATTACCAGAAGAACAGGATCAGGGTTTTTTGGGACCCAAACCTTGACCCGACAGGATTAGGGTACCAGTCTATTCAGTCTAAGATTGCTATCGGTTCAGGGGGATTGTTCGGTAAAGGATGGCTTCACGGCACACAAAACCAATTGAATTTTCTGCCTAAACGATATACTGATTTTATTTTTTCAATCATTGGGGAAGAATGGGGATTTTTAGGAGCCTGCATCATATTGCTGATTTATTTTGCAATAATTATTATAGGAATTTATATTGCTTCAAAATCAAGAGATATTTATGGTAAACTTGTAGCCACGGGCATATCTATTATGTTATTATCTCATGTAATTATAAATGTAGGTATGACTATAGGTGTTATGCCGATTACAGGATTGCCTCTTCTTTTTTTAAGTTACGGAGGTTCGTCAATGCTGACAGCCATGATATCGGTAGCACTATTACAAAGTATTTGGATGAAAAGGCGCTATGATTATTAATCTTTTTAGTAAAAAAAACAAAAAAACAGAAATTTTAACAAAACAAAATAAAATAATAATTAATGTTGAAGGACAGGAAACACGCGTAGCATTTCTATCAGGCGAACGTCTTGAAGATTTTTTTATTGAGCGTTGCAGTGATGCCCCGACAGCAGGCAATATATATAAAGGTATTGTCAGAAATGTAGTTCCGTCTATTCAGGCGGCTTTTGTTGATATCGGATATGAAAAAAACGGTTTTATTCATTTTTCGGATATCCGCGATAATTTTTCTTTGGAAAATTTTATTAACGGCAATGATCCCAAAAAAGTCGAGCGGACTAAATATCGCAACCGTAAAAAAGCAGTCTCAATAGCTGATACTATAAAAAAAGGCAAAGAAATAATTGTGCAGGTTAAAAAACAGGCTATCGGCGAAAAAGGGGTTAGGCTTACCAATAATGTAAGCCTGCCGGGCAGAAACCTTGTTTTAATCCCAAACTCAAAACGGAGGGGTATCTCACGCAAAATCACAGATAAAAATGAACGCAAAAGATTAAAAGAGATGCTTATAGAACTAAAAATACCTAAAAATTTCGGCATAATTGTAAGAACCGCCGGCGAAATAGCTTCAATAAAAAATTTTTCTAAAGATATTAAATACCTCATAAAAAAATGGGAAGCTGTCAATAACGCTTTTAACGAAAACAAAGCGCCTTCCCTTTTACATATTGAATTTGATATTGCTTTAAAAATACTCAGGGATATATACGATGAAAGCGTTGACGAAATAATAGTCGATTCAAGTGAGTTATACAGTAAAATAAAAAAATATTTCAGGCACTTTTTCCCTGAAGTTAAAACAAAAATCATTTATTACCGGCGCAAATCTCCTATATTTGACGAGTTTGCCGTTGAGGAAAAACTGGAAAAGGTTTTTCAGCGGAAAGTCTGGCTTCCATGCGGAGGACACATTGTTATTGATGAAACTGAAGCCCTTGTCTCAATAGATGTCAATAGCGGACGAAACGCTGCGCACAACAATCTTGAAGATACCATAATGACCACCAATATCGAGGCGGCTGAAGAAATAGCAAGACAGCTTAGGCTTAGAAATATAGGCGGGATTATTGTTATCGACTTTATCGATATGTCCAAAAAAGAAAACAGAAAAGCGGTTCTTCACAAATTAAGCCGGTCCCTTGCTAAAGATAAAGCGAAAACAAAAATACTGCCTCTTTCCGCTATTGGATTAATTGAAATGACACGCCAGCGGAAAAAAGAAAGCATCAATCAGGAGTTATATGAAAAATGCGAATGCTGTGCAGGCAGGGGAATGCGAAAATCACTCCTTAGCATAACTATTGAAACTCAACGGAAAATTAAACGTATTCTATTAAAAACACGGGAAAAAAGGATAAAACTTATTATTCATCCTAACGTCATAGAAAAACTTAAAGAAGAGAATAAGCATTTTCCAAAAAATCTTGAGAGAATTTTTCGCAAAAAAATAATCATTGAACCAAACGATTCTATGGATGTTGAAAAGGTTAGGGCAGAATTTTTGTCATCAAAAAAAATAGAACTTATTTAATCTTTAAATAGTCTAAAATGTATTATAAGGGTTTATTTTGAAATCATTTGTTTTTACATCTTTTTTCTTTTTTTGCGTTATATTTTTGTCAGGATGCGGACGTTGTTCTGATAAGCCTGTCCAAGCCCGCTTATTTCCTCTCAAGATAAACGATACTGTTTTATATGTAGAGTTAGCTAATACTCTGCAAACAAGAAGCAAAGGGCTTATGTTTAGAGAAAAATTAAATAAAAATCAAGGAATGCTTTTTGTTTTTGATGACGATAATTTTCGCTCCTTCTGGATGAAAAACACTAAAATACCTTTAGCCATAGCTTATATAAAAAAAGACGGACGGATAACGGATATTTTAAATATGCAGCCATATGACCTTAGGAGTTATAAGTCATCGCGAAAAGTAAGGTATGCTCTTGAAGCCAACAAAAATTGGTTTGCTGAAAACGGCATAAAAATAAATGACCGCGTAAAAATTCCAGGCGATATTTTTCAAAACAAATAAGAGTAATCCGGTTATGCAAGAAAAATCATGCTTGTAGAAAATGATAGGCGTAACTTAAAGTTTATTAACAACACGTTAAAAAAAATATTTGAAATAATAAAATAGAATAAAGTTTTTACTTTTGTCAAAACAGGTGTTGGCGATATGGAATCTTCAATGGAAAAAGGAAACAATATTAAATCAACCAAAGCCCGTACCTATGTCAAACGTATGATGGCTATTAACAAAATCATTAATGTTATTACTTCAGATATTAACATAGACGGAGTCGTTTTTGCAATATCCCATGAAATAGCCAAACTTATCAACTGCGGTAAACTAAGTATTTGTATAAAAAACAGATATTTTGACAAATTAAACCTTTTTATTCCTGACGAAAATAATCCGCAAAAGATTATATCCAAACAAATTTATCTAAGCGCGACAAACGGGCCCGGCAGGGTTTTTATAACAAGACAAATTCTTATTATAACGGATGTATGCAAAGATAACGATGCTCGCATGGAATACGAACAGGTTTTATCATCGAAAATCCGCTCTGCCGTAATTTTTCCTTTAATTTCAAAAGGCAAACTTATAGGCACGATGAATATCGGCAGTTCAATGCCTCAATTTTATAAAAAAAACGACATAAAAATCGTAAAAAAAATTATTAACCAGATAGCTGTCGCCATAGAAAACGCGAGTCTTTACACTGAGGTAAAACAGTTAACGCAACAGCTCCAGAAAACCGTAAGCGAAAGAAACGCTGAAATAGAAAAAAAATATTATCAGTTGTCTTTGCTTAATAAAGTCGGGCATGCCATGCAGGGAACTCTTGAATTAGACAGGGTTCTGCATCTTATTTTGACGTGTGTAACCGCCGGAGGCGCAATAGGGTTCAACAGGGCAATTCTGCTTTTAAGACGTGATAACGATTATCTGCAGGGAGTAATGGGAGTAGGTCCGGCAAGCGGTGAAGAAGCAGGCAGGATTTGGGAACGGTTATCAAGAGAAAACTGGAAAATAGATGATTTCTTTTCACATTTTGATACTTATCCCACTAAACAAAGTTCAATGAATGATATTGCTAAGACCATAAAAATTCCGCTTAAGAATAAGTCCGACTTTGTTGTAATGAGCGTAATGGAAAAACGGTCTTTTTTGATATCCGGCGGATTAACTGATGCGCGCGTACATCCTGCTATAAAACAAAAACTTATGTCAAACGAGTTTGTTATAGTTCCGCTTTTGTCCCATGATAAGGTTTTAGGCATTATTATAGCGGATAATTTGTTTAGCGGCAGACATATTGATAAAGACAGCATGCAGTTGTTGAATATGTTCGCAAATCAGGCAGGGCTTGCTGTTGAACGGGCTGACGCCTACGAAAAACTTACCCGCAAAATCAAAGAAGCCCACAATGCCTATAACGCATTGAAAAAAACACAAAACAAACTTGTCCGCTCAGAACGTCTTGCCACAATTGGGAAAATGGCGGCTCATGTCGCCCATGAAATCCGCAATCCTCTGACAACAATAGGCGGGTTCGCGCATACAATGCTGAAATATCCTCAAGATAAAGAAAAGGTCGAAAAAAACGCCAAGATTATTTATGAAGAAGTATATCGGCTCGAAAGAATTCTTCAAAATGTGCTTGATTTTACAAAACCTGGTTCCCCTGTATTCCAGTTAGGTTATATTAACAATGTAATTAATGAAACTATCGAGCTTTTGGAAGATGAAATAAATGAAACATCGACTAACCTTAAAATTTCTTTTCATCAGGAGCTGCCGAGAATACTTTTTGACGCGGAACAAATTAAACAGGCATTCATTAATATTTTAAAAAATGCTGTTGATTCTATTAAAAAATCCATCAAATTTAATCCGAGAAAAACGAATGACAATATTATTGAAGTGAAAACCTCAATTAAAAAAGATTATATCGTCATAGCTGTTTGCGATACGGGAATAGGTATGAGCCAATTTGTAATAGAACATTTATTTAACCCTTTTTACACAACAAAACAGGGAGGATCGGGATTGGGATTGGCGATTACCCATAAAATTATAGAAGAACACGGTGGTTATATTGAAGTGGAAAGCAATGTTGGGTCAGGTTCGGTTTTTTTTATTTATCTACCCCTTAAAACTGAACAAATTGTTTAAGAAAGAAGGTTGAAATGAATGAAATATTATTGCTCGTTGAAGACGACAACAATCAGCGGTTCCTGTATCAGCAGGAACTGAATGAAATCGGTTATAACGTAATAGTCTCATCTACCGCGCAGGAAGCTTTGGAAAAATTAAAAAGTATTAATGTCGATTTAGTTATCATGGATATTTGTATGCCCGGCAAGGACGGAATTGAGGCGTTGTCGGATATATTAGAGTATGACAAAAGTATCCCGGTAATTATCAACAGCGCTTACGGAACTTACAAAGATAATTTTTTAACATGGTCTGCGGAAGCCTATATAGTTAAATCATCGGATTTATCGGAACTGAAAAATACAATAAGGAACGTATTGGATAATAAACACGCTGATATTTAATAATGAAGCCGTATAAAAATCTACGAAAGAAAAATAAGTGAAAAAGAAATTTTTAAAAAATAATAAACTGCTTACGTTCATTCTTGCCGGCGGAGAGGGGAAACGGCTGTATCCGTTAACAAAAGACAGGGCAAAACCCGCGGTTCCGTTCGGCGGTATTTATCGTATTATAGATTTCACCTTAACGAACTGCCTTCTTTCCGCAATAAGAAGAATAATTGTTTTAACCCAATACAAATCAATTTCCTTAAACCGGCATATTCTCAAGGCATGGAATTTTTTTCGTAACGAGTTAGATGAATTTATGGAAATTATTCCGCCCCAACAGCGTGTTTCCTCGAATTGGTATCAGGGGACGGCTGACGCTATTTATCAAAATATATACACTATTGAACACCATAAACCAGATATTATTTTAATTCTATCAGGCGACCATATTTATAAAATGGATTACCGTAAGATGATCCGATACCATTTGCGAAATAATGCTGATGTTACAATCGGCGGCATTGAAATTAACGCTTCCGACAGCAAGGAATTCGGAATACTTGTAACAGATAAAAACAATAAAATGACCGGGTTTCAGGAAAAACCCGATAAACCGCACACTATCCCTGATAAACCAGATAAGGCATTAGCTTCAATGGGAATATATATCTTTAACACAAAACTTCTTGTTAAATCATTAATGAAAGACGCAAAAACAGAACAAAGCGCCCATGATTTCGGTAAAAATATTATACCTATGCTCCTTAACACCGGTGCAAATATACAGGTTTATCCGTTTATTGATGAGAACAAGAAAGAAACATTGTACTGGCGTGATGTAGGAACTCTTGACGCCTATTATGAAGCTAATATGGATTTGGTTCAAGTTGATCCGCTTTTTAATTTATATGACCCTGATTGGTGCATTAGAACTTATATGGAACAAGTGCCTCCCGCGAAAACAGTATTCGCTCAGGAAAAAAAAGGGGGCAGGTTAGGTATCGCGCTTGATTCTATTGTTTCAGGCGGATGTATTATAAGCGGCGGCAGGGTTCAGCGGTCAGTGCTTTCACCTCATGTAAGGGTAAATAGTTATTGCAGAATCAACAGCTCAATTCTTATGGAAGGCGTTGTTGTAGGCAGGCATTCTAAAATAAAAAACGCTATTATTGATAAAAGCGTCTTAATTCCTGAAAATAGTGTCATCGGATACGATGTGGAAAAAGACCGGAAAAATTTTACAGTTACGAAAAACGGTATCGTTGTTATCCCTAAAGAAAAAAAACTGACTCTTTCCTAACTCCAAAACCATAAATATAAAAATTAACTTGAATTTTTTTTTAATATATAAGATTATGAAATAAATTTTTCTGAAAACACTATTTTTTCATTTGAGATTGTCATTTTTTATGGAGGATTGAAATATTATGGCAAAAAAATTAAAGGTTTTAATCGCGGCAAGTGAAGTTGTTCCATTTGCGAAAACAGGAGGTTTGGCGGATGTAACCGGAGCTCTATCTAAAGAATTAAAAAAATTAGGCCATGATATTCGCGTAATTATGCCTTTTTACAAAGAAACAAAAAGACGTAAGCTGGCTATAAAAGATACCGACGAAACATTATTGATAGAAATCAGCGATAAAATAGTACAGGCAAAAATTTGCACGGCAACCATAGACAAAAATATTACGGTTTATCTTATAGAAAATGATGATTATTACGGTAGAGACGAACTTTATCGAACCGCGGAAGGGGATTACCCTGATAATGCGGAAAGATTTATTTTCTTCTCAAAAGCTGTGCTGGAATTAACAAAAACTGTTAACTTTAAACCAGATATTATTCATTGCAATGATTGGCAGACCGGATTAGTGCCCGTGTTATTAAAAGTAAATGAAAACGAAAACCCGTTTTTTGCTAATACGTCGGTGGTGTTTACTGTGCATAACCTTGCTTACCAAGGATTATTCTGGCATCTCGATATGCCTTTAACCAATTTACCTTGGGATGTGTTTACACCGGAAGGAATAGAGTTTTACGGTAAAATCAACCTGATGAAAGCGGGAATGGTCTATTCGGATGTCATAAATAGCGTCAGTAAAAAATATAGCAAAGAAATTCAGACTCCTGAATTCGGTTTTGGATTAGAAGGCGTGCTCGCTGGCCGCGCCGCAGATTTATACGGCATAATTAACGGAGTGGATTATGATGAATGGAATCCTGAATCAGACAAATTCATCAAGAAAAAATATTCCGCAAAAGATTTATCAGGCAAAGAAGCCTGTCGGACTGATTTGTTTAGCAAATTTAAACTGAAAGATAAAAAAAACACTCCTGTTATCGGTATGATTTCACGCCTGGTCGACCAAAAAGGATTCGATCTTATAGCGGATAAAATAAAAGATATTATGAAACTAAACATTTTTCTTGTTATTCTCGGAACAGGGGACGAAAAATATCATAACTTATTTAAAAAAATTCAAAAAGAGTATCCCGATAAAGTAGGCATTAAACTCGGTTTTGACAATTCTCTCGCCCATAAAATAGAAGCCGGCTCAAATATTTTCCTTATGCCGTCAAAATACGAACCTTGTGGTTTAAACCAGTTATACAGCCTTAAATACGGTACCATTCCTGTCGTAAGAGCCACAGGCGGATTAGATGATACGATAAAGAATTTTAAACCTAAAACAGGTAAGGGCAACGGATTTAAGTTTTCCGCATATACTTCAAACGCAATGCTTTTGAAGATAAAGGAAGCAGTCAAAGTTTATAAGTCCGGCAAAGATTGGAAACAGCTGGTCTCAAATGCCATGGCTGAAGATTATTCGTGGATGCAGTCCGCTAAGGAATACGTCAAACTGTATAATAAGGCTATGAAAAAAAAAAGTCTTGAAACCTTAGTTACTGTATAAAAATATGTTGTTTTATATAAAAAATATGAATGAATTTCGTGAAGTTCACTCATATTTTTTATAATCATATAACTAAAGGGTATTACGTGCCTGAACTAAGATTTGAACCAATTGCCGGGCGTTGGATAATTTTTTCCACCAACCGAAACAACAGACCAACCGATTTTTTAACATCATCATTAAAATTTAATGACGGGATATGTCCATTCTGCGCAGGCAATGAAGCTAAAACTCCTCCTGAGTTATATTCTTTGCGGCATAATAATTCCGCGCCGGATACTCCCGGATGGGAAGCGCGCGTTGTGCCGAACAAATTTCCAGCTGTGAAAAAATATAACTATCGAAAATTTTCAGAACCTAATTTTTATGATAAAATGAATGCTCTCGGCACTCATGAAGTTATTATTGAAACTCCTTGCCATAATAAAAAAATGTGTTCGTACACGCTTAACGAGCTCAATAATGTTCTGCAAATTTATAAAAAGCGTTTTTGTGTTTTAAAAAATAACCATGATATAAAATATATTCTGCTGTTCAAAAACGAAGGGCCTCTTGCAGGCGCGTCGTTGAGCCATCCGCATACTCAGCTTATTGCATTGCCGTTGATCCCAAATAGGGTAGAGGATGAACTAAATTGCGCATTAAATTATTATAACCGGCATAAAAGTTGTGTTTACTGCGATATGCTTAACGAAGAGATAAACATAGGCGAGCGAGTGGTTTACGAGAACCAGAAATTTGTGTCTTTTTGTCCGTACGCATCAAGATTTCCGTATGAAATATGGATTTTACCTAAAAAGCATGGTCATTATTTCAAAAATATTTCTATTGATGAAACAGGGGCTTTGTCCGATATGTTAATTCGTATATTAAAAAAATTATTTTTTGCGCTTAAAAACCCGCAATATAATTTAATAATACGGTCGGCTCCTGTCAATTTAGACAACAAAGCCCAATATGGACAGATAGGCTCTTATATCCATTGGCATATAGAAATT
>JAGGZS010000134.1 GCA_021161885.1 bacterium | reverse complement strand
TTATTAATATGTGATACATTTATGTTTATGATAATATTTTTTTCGGAGTTATTTTAATGGATTATCGATTAATAGTAAAGCACGGTCCTGACATAGGCAAAATTTTTTACATAGAAAAAAACAGAATAATAATCGGTCGGGACAGGAATACGGATATTGCGGTTAATGATAATACTGTTTCACGAACACATTGTGAAATATCGTTTTTAGACGATAAAATAATCCTAAAAGATATACAAAGCACTAACAAATCCCGTGTTAATAATCAAATTGTAAATAATGAATACCTTTTGAAAAACGGTGATGAGATAGCATTAGGGCAAACAACTTTATGTTTAGAGCAGGTTAAAAAAGCTCCGGTTCTTTCAAACGGTAAGCCGGAAACTCTTTCACCTCCAACTCTTCTTATGGATAACCGACGCGTTACCATTAAAACAATATCCAGCAATCTCGATCTTTTATACAACGTTAATTCAGCGATTCATTCAATCCGCGACAAAAAAAAACTTATAAGAATACTTCTTGAACTTGTTTTTGATGTAATACCTGCTGAACACGGAGCTATTTTAATTTACGATTCCGATTTAAAAAAACTTGTGCCTCAAGTGGGACTTAGCCGTAAAACAGGTATTACCGAGGATATTCACATAAGTTATTCCATAGCGGAGATGACGTTCAATAAAAAAATCGGAATTATCACCAGCGATGCTCTGAACGATCCGAGATTTTCCAATAAAAAAACCATTATCCTGCGCAGTATCCGTTCTGCAATGTGCGCCCCGATAGGCACAGTCAATAAGATGATAGGCGTTATCCATCTTGACAACCATGCGGAAACAGGCGTTTTCTCTGAAAAAGACTTAGACCTTTTAAGCGTTATAGCCAACCAGGCGGCAATCGCCCTTGAAAATATAAATTTTTTCCAGCGCCTTAACGAAAAAAATAAAATTCTGCAAAAGGCAATGCAGAAAAAATATAATATGATCGGCAAAAGTAAACGGATAAAAGATATATTCGCTGTTATCGACCGCTTGTCCCAAAACGAATCTACAATTCTTATTTGCGGCGAAAGCGGTACGGGCAAAGAACTTGTGGCAAGAGCCATTCATTATACGAGTATTCGTAAAAATAAATCTTTGGTGTGTGTAAACTGTGCGGCTTTAAATAAAAATCTTCTTGAAAGCGAACTTTTCGGGCATGAACGAGGCGCATTCACTGGTGCGGTCGGACAGCTTAAAGGCCGTTTTGAAATAGCCGCCGGCGGCACAATTTTTCTTGACGAAATAGGCGAACTTAACATTGAAAGCCAAGTTAAACTGCTTAGGGTAATTGAAGAAGGCAAATTCGAGCGTGTCGGAGGAGTAAAAAGCATATCTACCGACGTAAGAATTTTAGCCGCCACTAATAAAAATCTTGAAAAAGCCATATCAGAAAAATTGTTTAGGGAAGACCTTTATTATCGGCTGAAAGTTATACAAATTGACCTGCCCCCTCTGCGTGAACGCAAAGAAGATATTATGCCCCTCGCCCTTTATTTTTTAGATAAATACTCTTCTGAAACAGGGCGCGGAGCAATGCAGTTCAGCAAAGAAGCCTCGGATATGCTTATAAGTTATAAATGGCCGGGCAATATCAGGGAACTTAAAAATTGTATTGAGCGAGTCGTTGTTCTCGGCAGTTCAACCGTCATTAAACCGCAAGACCTATCTATAAATATTAATAATGGCAATAAACCGGTCGATATAGAATCGTTCCCGACACTTCAGGATATTGAACGCGAACATATAATTAAAGCCCTGAACTTTACCGATTCTAACAAGAAAAAGGCCGCGCAGATTCTTGGAATTCAAAGATCAACACTTTATGAAAAATTAAAATATTATAATATTTGCGTAGAATAATTTTTTTTATCGGACCATTCCTATCCTGCCTTCGCGGGTGATTGTCGTAAACTTAAAATCCATTTGATTTTAAAGGTAGACAAGTCAATCTCATTTTTTATATAAAATAAACAATACTAAATTATTAATTACAGGTATATGTCTATGGATAAAGACAGACAAGAAATATTTACCGCTCTCGTAAACAATCTTCTCGAAGCTTTGCATGAAAACGATGAGCAAAAAATTAACAGCCTGTTAGCTGATTGCCGTATTGAAGATATAGCGGAGATTATAGAATCTTTAAATCGAGAAGAACAAATAGCCATAATAAAATTTCTTGATGACAATATCATAGCCGATGTATTCTCTAAACTTGATCCAGATACCATAACCGATGTTGCTGATGAATACGGAACTGAATTTGTAGCAAAAATCCTTGAGGATATGCCTTCCGAAGAGGCTGCCGAAGCTATTTCGGAAATGCGCGGTAAAGAAGCGGACGAACTGCTTGATTTAATGGAGACTTCAGAATCTGAAAAAGTAAAAAAAATTCTGGAATATCCCGAAGATACGGCAGGACGTATCATGAATTCGGATTTTGTGGCGTTAAACGAAAACACATCGCCTGAAAAAGTTATCGAATATATCCGCCATAAACAAATTGAAGAACCGTTTTATTATATATACGTAGTAGATAATAAAAATATCTATAAAGGCATGGTGCCAATCCATAAAATTATATTCGCCTCTTCCAGCGCCACGCTCGGCAACTTGATCGATAAGGAAGAAAACATTACTGTATCGGTATCTACCGACCAGGAAGATGTAGCTAAAATTGTAGAAAAATACGATATTCCGGCTTTACCTGTTCTGGACGAAAACAAAAAGTTAGTCGGCAGGATCACTGTAGATGACATCATTGACGTTATCAATGAGGAAAATACAGAAGATATTTATAAAATGGCTGGTACGGATTACGAGGAATTATTCAGCAAATCAGCGTTTAAAATCGCTCGAATACGTCTGCCGTGGCTTATAACATGTATTTTCGGCAGTTTGCTGACGGGATTAGTGATACGCCGTTTCGAATTAACCCTTGCTTCGCAAATAGCGTTAGTCTCGTTCATACCGGTTATTATGTCCACAGGGGGAAACACAGGTCTGCAATCTTCTACCATTATGGTTCGCCGGATGGCGTTAGGGGATATAAGCGTTTATAATATTATCGGCAACATATTAAAAGAAATCAGAACGGCTCTTATATTAGGCTGTGTATGCGGACTTGTTTTAATGCTAATAGCAAAAATATGGCGCGGAGATCTTTTTATCGGGTTAATTGTAGGCATATCAATGTTTTTTGCGGTTTCCGCTTCCTGCATTATCGGATTGCTTATACCGATTTTATTTAAAAAAATAAAGATTGATCCGGCAGTCGCTTCAGGTCCTTTAATAACAACTCTAAACGATCTGGTAGGTCTTACGATTTACCTGTTATTATCGACAATTTTTTTAAACCATATTTTATAACGATACAATAATCCTCATTTAATATATACTTTTTGTTGCAAAATCAAAAAATAGTATTATAATTCTACCGAATTTATCTATACCTAAAAGATGAATTTTTTGACAAAAACCGGAAACAAAATTTTAAAGGAGTTTACTATGACATTTATAACTAATGTTTGGGCAAGAGAAATCCTTGATTCCCGCGGCAACCCCACGGTTGAAGTGGAAGTGGAACTTGAATGCGGTGCAGTAGGTACAGCCGCTGTTCCTTCAGGCGCCTCAACAGGCGAACACGAAGCTGTCGAACTTCGCGATGGAGACAAAAATAGGTATCTCGGTAAAGGCGTTTTGAAAGCGGTAAATAATGTGAACGAAATTATAGCGACGGAAGTTTGCGGTATGGACGCTATTGATCAGGTCGGCATCGATAATGTTTTATGCGAACTCGACGGAACGGAAAACAAAGGCAAATTAGGGGCAAACGCTATTTTAGGCGTATCTTTAGCAACCGCTAAAGCAGCCGCGGAAGCAAATGGGCTTCCTCTTTTTAAATACATAGGCGGCGTTAACGCTAAAATCATACCTGTACCTATGATGAATATCTTAAACGGCGGAAGCCATGCCGATAACAACGTTGATCTTCAGGAATTTATGATTATGCCTATAGGCGCTCCCACATTCCGGGAAGCATTAAGAATGGGTTCTGAAGTATTTCATACTCTAAAAAAACTGCTTAAGAGCAAAGGATACAGCACCTCCGTCGGTGATGAAGGCGGATTCGCCCCTAACTTACAGTCAAACGAAGAAGCCCTGCAAGTTATTATGCAGAGTATTGAACAGGCAGGATTCAAACCCGGCGAAGATATTTATATAGCTCTTGACCCGGCGGCAAGTGAATTTTTTAAAGACGGAAAATATATCCTTAAAGCAGAAGATCAAAGCGAAAAATCAATTGCTGATATGGTTGGGCTTTACGCTGAATGGACTAAAAAATATCCTATTTTTTCTATTGAAGACGGACTCGCTGAAGACGATTGGGACGGCTGGAAACTCCTTACGGAAAAAATAGGGGCAACCACTCAGATTGTCGGAGACGATTTATTCGTTACTAATACAAAACGTCTAAAAAGGGGTATCGATTTAAACGTCGCTAACTCAATATTAATAAAAGTCAACCAGATAGGTTCGCTGACAGAAACACTTGACACTATTTTTATGGCACACACTAACAAATATACTTGCGTTATCAGCCATAGGTCAGGTGAAACCGAAGACACTACAATCGCCGATCTCGCTGTAGCGACAAACGCAGGGCAAATAAAAACCGGTTCTATTTGCCGAACAGAGCGTATTTGCAAATACAACCAGCTTCTTCGCATAGAAGAATATCTTGGCGATGAAGCGATTTACGGGGGTTCTTTGCTTCGTTGAAAGCAAACAGAATACCATGGATCAGATTGATTCTTTTAAGTTTTTTAGTTCTTTCCAGTGCGCTTGCAGCTTACTTTATTCTGCCGGAAGTTATCAAAATTGATAACTTAAACAGGCAGGAACAAAGATTAACACGAAAACTGTACGACAAGGAAAACAAAAAAATAAGGCTTGAACTCCAATTGAAAGAACTAAAAACCGATCCGGTGGCCGTTGAAAAAGTTGCCCGCGATGAAATGGGCTTAAGCAAAGATAACGAAATAATATATAAATTTACCAAGTAAATCTGTAATATTTTAAGGGTGAAATGCCGATAATTAGTATATGTAAAACGGCGTTTCACCCTTTTTTTATATCAAATTAACAAGGAGGTTATATTGATAAAAAAAGTTTTTCCGCTCTGCTGTTTATATTTAATTATACTGGTTAGCCCAGATAAATCGTACGCTATTCAGGATGAAATGGCATACGGTCCGTTTATCCCTTCTAAAGTATCTAATCAGCTTGTGGTATTTCATTTTAAACGAGGTAAAACTCACGCCCGCTTTTTTGAGAAAATTGACGGATCGCTTTATCTTTTTCCAATATATGAAGTTATGATTCACGGTGTCTTAAAGAAAAAACCGGTTATAGAAGATATTAATAACGACGGCTTCTTGGAAATAAGTTATGAAACCGAAATTGAAAAAGGAATAATTTATTACGATAAAACAAGGCGCACACTGATAAAAATTTATCCTAATGAAAAAGAAAAAAGAAAACTTACCCATAAAGACGAATTAAGACTGCTTGATAACGATGCTGTTATTGAATTAGACAAAGATTAATTCGCCATATTTTTTACTATTTTTACAAAATTATCTAAAG
>JAGGZS010000343.1 GCA_021161885.1 bacterium | reverse complement strand
GGATAAATGTTTACACAGTTTTTTTCAGTGTACTGCTTGTTAGCCTTTGTTATAAAGTGAAAAAAAAGGCTTGGCAAAATTTAATTTTTATAGTAATAATTTTATTGTCCACGGTAGATTATGTTCGTACAAGGGTAAATGAACAATATTTAGGACGTGATGAAGATTACCGCTCACTGAAGACTCTTATTCAGTGGATCAAGGAGAATACCAAAGAAGACGCGTCGATATTGGCGTCGTTTAATTTAGCAGGACCAATTGTCAATTATACAGATAGGTCTGTTATATTACAGCCAAAGTTTGAAAAAATTAATATTCGGAAAAAATATGAAACTTTTTTAAAGCGGTTGTTTTGTAAAAATGAGAAACCGTTTTATGATTTTGCCTATGAGCTTAAAGCTCGGTATTTTATTTATGAAAAAGGAACTTCATGGAGTCGATCTATCTATTCGCCAGCCTACTTTGTTGCTCTAAATAATTACGATGCTGATATTAAGGATTGTTTAGCAAATAAATTTGAAGGGGATATCCGTCGATTAAATAAATTTTCACAAGTATACGAAAATTCAAAGTATAAGGTTTTTAAAGTAATTAGTTTAGACGATATACAAAAAGCGAATGATTTATTCGCTCAAGCTGTTGTTTTGATGGGAAATAATCAAGTAAGCGAGGCCGAGCGTCATTTGCGCCGCGCATTGGAACTGTACCCTGCGTTTAGAAAAGCGAGAATGAGGCTGGGAACGGTTCTATGGACTCAAGGCGAAAAAAATAAAGCCTATTACCAATGGCAATATGGAAAATTAATTAAGAACGATGTCTGAATCTTTAAAAAATCATAATAATTTAATAATAAAAATCGGCGTAACCGGTGGAATCGGAAGCGGTAAAAATGTTGCCGCCCAAGAATTTAATAAGCTGGGAGCGCAGATTATCGATACTGACAGCTTGGTTCATGGTTTATATCGGGAAGATAAACAGCTTATACGAGAAATAGTAACTCTTTTTGGCAATAGCGTGATTGATGAAAACGGAAATATAAACCGCGTTAATCTTGCTGAAATTGTTTTTTATGACAAAATCAGCCTTGAGCGGCTTGATAAGCTGGTTCATCCAAAAGTAAAATATGCAATGGATGAACAAATTAATAAACTTAGAAAAATAAATTTTAAAGGCTGTGCCGTTTTTTTGGTACCGCTTCTAATTGAGGCGGCAATGGTTGATGATTTCGATGTTGTTGTTGTCGTAACGGCTGATAGGAAAGTGCGTTTGCAAAGAGTAATCAAACGGGATAATTTAACTGAAAATGAAGTTGAACTTAGAATTAAATCCCAAATAGAAGATAATAAGCGGATTAAGTACGCTGATTATATTATAGATAATAACGGTTCTTTAAGCGAAATGAAAAAACAGGTTAAAGAAATTTATAATAATATCATTCGGAATAACCCACAAAAACCTACCCACCTTATAGGATAAGATGAAGGAGAATAAAAAAAATGAATATTATGGAACTGCAGAAATTAACAGTTGCTGAGTTGATTGAAACGGGAAACAAACTGGGTATCAGCGGGTGCCGCAATATGCGTAAACATGAACTTATTTTTGTGCTTCTTAAAGCGGAAGCCGAAAAAAATGGGCTTATGTTTGGAGAAGGGGTGCTTGAAATTTTACCTGATGGTTTTGGGTTTCTGCGTTCGCCAAACTATAATTATCTGCCGTGTCCCGAAGATATTTATGTATCTCCATCCCAGATAAGGCGATTTAATTTACGCACGGGCGACAGCGTGTCCGGACAAATTCGTCCGCCTAAAGATAAAGAACGGTATTTTGCCTTATTGAAAGTTGAGGCTATAAATTTTGCCGACCCGGAAAAAGTGAAAGATAAAATTTTATTCGAGAACTTGACTCCTTTATATCCTGATAAACGATTTATACTCGAGACTAATTCAAAAGATTTATCAACCAGAGTGATGGATCTTATAACGCCTCTCGGAGCTGGACAAAGAGGGCTGATAGTCGCTCCTCCAAGAACAGGTAAAACTATTTTGCTCCAGAAATTAGCCAATAGTATCGCTGAAAATTCTCCAGACACAAAACTTATTATTTTATTAATAGATGAACGTCCTGAAGAAGTTACCGATATGGAACGCTCTGTCAAAGGAGAAGTTGTCAGCTCAACATTTGATGAACCGCCTGAACGCCATATACAAGTTGCGGAAATGGTTATTGCAAAAGCTAAACGCCTTGTTGAATATAAAACGGATGTGGTTATTCTGCTTGACAGCATAACAAGGTTGGCAAGGGCATATAATACGGTTCAGCCTCATAGCGGTAAAATTTTATCGGGCGGTGTCGATTCTAACGCCCTGCATAAGCCTAAACGATTTTTCGGCGCCGCGAGAAATATCGAGCACGGCGGCAGTTTGACCATTATCGCTACGGCTTTGGTTGATACTGGAAGCCGAATGGATGAAGTGATTTTTGAGGAGTTTAAAGGTACGGGAAATATGGAAATCCATCTCGACCGGAGGTTAGTGGATAAACGGGTATTCCCTGCCATAGATATCGAAAAATCGGGCACAAGGAAAGAAGAGCTGCTTTTGCATCCTGATGAACTTCAGAAAATTTGGCTGTTGCGTAAAGCTCTTTCAAATATGAATCCTGTTGAGTCGATGGAACTGATTGTTGAAAAATTGAAGAAAACTCAATCAAATGCAGAGTTTTTGATGTCAATGAATCAGTGAAAATTATTTTCCTTGCATTTTAAGAAAAAGTTTCGTATTATTTATTGTTTTTATGTTTACGTGATTTTTATAATAGATTATTTAAAATAAGGAGATTTTTATAATGAAAAAGGGTATTCATCCTGAGTACGGCGACTCGATAATTACTTGCGCCTGCGGCTCAAAAGTAAAAACATGTTCAACAAAGAAAGAAATCAAAGTAAGTATTTGTTCAAAGTGCCATCCGTTTTTTACCGGTAAACAACGCTTTGTCGATGCGGCAGGCAGGCTTGAACGATATAAAAAACGTTATGGAATTAAGTAGTTTACGGATTGTTGTTTTTGAGGGGAGCAGTAATTTTTTTGCTGCTCCCTATCTTTTTATCTGCGTTGGTTGAATAAAAATAGTCGCAAATAGTCTTAATTTGAGGTTATGATGTTATCACAGATTATAGAAAAATATATAAACCGTAAAAATGAGCTTGAGAAGCTGATGGCTGACCCTGCAGTAATCGGGGACAGGCAGAAGTATCAGCAGTTAACCAAAGAATATTCTTTGGTTGATGAAATCCAAAAAATTTATAATGAAATCTCAAGGGTAGAAAATGAAATTAAATCCAATGAGGAACTTCTTGCCTCAGATGAGGCGGATGAGGAATTTATTGAATTAGTAGAAAATGAACTTGTTGAACTTCGTGGTCGGCAAAAAAAACTTAATGTTAAAATTAAAGGTCTTGTTTTGCCTAAAGATAAAAATGATGACAGAAACACTATTATTGAGATTCGAGCCGGAACAGGCGGCGAAGAAGCCGCTTTGTTCGCTTCGGAACTTTATAGGATGTACTCTAAATACGCGGAAACACAAGGCTGGAAAGTTGAACCTATGGATACCAATACCACCGATTTAGGCGGTATAAAAGAAATAATTTTTTCTGTAACGGGTGAATCTGTCCATAAAAAGTTGAAGTATGAAAGCGGGGTGCATCGTGTGCAAAGAGTGCCTGTAACCGAGTCCAGCGGACGCCTTCATACATCGGCGGTAACCGTAGCGGTATTGCCTGAAGCGGAAATTGTTGAAGTTGAAATCGACCTTAAAGATTTACGTATTGATACATATAGGTCGTCCGGACCGGGCGGACAGAGCGTCAATACAATGGATTCCGCGGTTCGGATAACTCATCTGCCCACTAAAATTGTTGTCCAGTGCCAAGATGAAAAATCTCAACTGAAAAATAAAACAAAAGCTATGCGGGTTTTGCGGGCTCGACTGCTCGAAAAAATGGAAAGCGAACAAAACAAAGAGATTGTTGAAGCTCGGCGCGCTCAAATATCTACCGGAGACAGAAGCGTTAAAATTCGCACTTATAATTATCCGCAAAACAGGGTAACTGATCATAGGTATAATATATCGCTATATGATCTTGAAAATATTTTAAACGGAGCCTTAGGTGCGTTGATCAATGAGATACTCGCCTATAATTTTAAATTGTTTATTGACGAGTCATTTAAATCTAAGTCTAATCAGGCGTAAAAAATGAGCGTTGTAGAAAATAAAAACGGATGGACTGTTCTAAATATTATTAAGTGGGGCGAAGATTTTTTCAGCAAAAAATCTATTGAGTCGCCAAGATTAAATATTGAACGCATTTTGTCCTATGTATTGAAGTGCAAACGGCTTGATTTGTATTTAGATTTTGATAAGCCGCTTAATAATGAAGAACTTAGCAAAATTAAGAGTTATCTGAAACAACGGGCAAAAGGGTATCCGCTGCAGTATGTTCTTGGTGAAGTTGAGTTTTATGATACTGTCTTAAAGGTGAGGCAAGGAGTGCTTATACCTCGTCCGGAAACAGAGTTATTGGTCGATTATATCGTTAAAGATATCAAAAAAAAGGCGAGTGAAACAAAAATTTTTATTTTAGATTTGGGAACTGGATCAGGTAATATCCCTATCGCGATCGCTAAAAGTATTGAAAATTGTAAAATTTATTCTGCCGATAATTCGCAGATTGCTTTAAAATTAGCCGAAGAAAACGCCGTTTATAACGGCACAGCTGATAAAATAGTTTTTTTTAAAGCGGATATTTTTGAGGATTGGAATCGGAAAACAGATATAAAATTCGATTATATAGTTTCTAATCCGCCCTATATACCGGAAAATATGGTTCATACAGTGCAGGAAATAGTCTATAAGAATGAACCCCATGAGGCTTTGTTTGCCGGACAGCAGGGAACGGAATTTTATCAGAGGATAATCAATTTTTTTAACAGCTGGCTAAATGAGAACGGAAAATTCTTTTTTGAAATAGGTATAGGTCAGCAGGATATTATAGAAAAATTTTTCAATGGGATCGGGTTTAACAATATACAGGTTTATGAAGATTTAAATAATATAGCGCGAATAATGTGCGGATATAAATAAATTTTAGGTTTTTTTATGGATAAATTAAAAATATTCGGCGGTAAACAATTAGAGGGAACTGTAGAAATAGAAGGCGCGAAAAATGCGGCTTTGCCGATAATAGCGGCAGCGATTATGGCAGATTCATCCTCGGTTATCCGTAATGTGCCTCCTTTAAGCGATGTAAAAACTATGCTTGATATTCTTAGTTCTCTTGGCGCGAGTTGTGAATTTGATGAAGAAAAAAAAGTAATCAAAATCGATCCGGCAGGCATACATAGTTTCACGGCGCCATACGATATGGTAAGAAAAATGAGGGCGTCTATCTGCCTTCTCGGTCCGCTGCTTGCCAGATTTGGAAGATGCAGCGTGTCGTTTCCCGGCGGATGTGTTATCGGCCAGCGCCCAATTGATTTGCATATAAAAGGTTTAAGAGCTCTTAACGTAGATATTTGTATCAAACATGGTTATATAGAAGCTGTAGCTGATAACCTTAAAGGAAATACGGTTTTTCTCGGCGGGCGGTTTGGGTCAAGCGTGCTTGCCACGGCTAATGTTATGCTCTCAGCAGTTAAGGCTAAGGGGACAACTATCATTGAAAGCGCGGCTTGTGAACCTGAACTCGTTGATCTTGCTGATTTTTTAATTGCTATGGGCGCGGATATTTGTAACGCCGGCGGACATTCTATAACTATAAACGGTGTAACATCTTTAAAGGGCGTAGATTATACTGTTATACCCGATAGAATAGAAGCAGGCACATATATATTGGCAGGCGTAATCACTCGTTCAAAAATAGAAGTCAGTAAACTTAAAAAAGAACATTTGTTCGCCTTGACTGATGTGCTGTCGTTTTGCGGCGTGGGTTTGAATTTTTCTAAAGATAAAGTTGATGTTGATGCCCTTGATACATCTTTTCGCCCTGTTGATATTACCACACTGCCCTTTCCCGGGTTTCCGACAGATTTACAGGCTCAGATGATGGCTTTTATGGCTACCGTACCGGGTATAAGCGTTATTACAGAAAAAATTTTTCCGGAACGGTTTATACATATTGCTGAATTAAACCGTATGGCCGCTGATATATCGCTTGAAAATTCAACGGCTATCATCAAGGGAGGCAGCCCGTTGAGCGGTGCTCCCGTTATGGCGTCTGATTTAAGGGCAAGCGCGGCTTTGGTGTTAAGCGCATTGGTCGCAACCGGCTGTACCGTTATAAATAGGATTTATCATCTTGACAGGGGATATTGGGCAATGGAAGAAAAATTAAAATCATTGGGAGCCCGGATAGAAAGGATAAACTATGAATAAATTTTTTGTTTCATATTGTTTAATTGTGTTTTTCAGCATAACCGCTCCTTTAAAAGCTGAAATTATTTATCTGAAAGGAAAAGGGATTTTAAAAGGGCAAATCGAAAAGAAAGCATCCGATTATATTTCAGTTAAAATTAAATACGGCACTATTGACTTGACCAAAAAGGAAATTATAAAAATTGCGGAAGACTCTAACCCCCAAGCGATTTATGATCTGGCTCTTTATCATGTCAAAAAAGAGGAATGGAGCGACGCGGTTGAGGAATTTGATAATTTGCTTCTTATCAGGCCTAAAATGCGGGCGCAAGTGCTAAAATATCTGTCGGATATAAATTTTTCTAAATCCATTAACCAAAGGCTTTCTAACTTAAAATCGGTTTCTAAAGCCTATAAAATGATTGAAGAAGGAAAAGTTCTTGTCAAATTCGGCAAAAAATATTTAAAATATACTTCCGATTTTGATGATAAAGATAAAGAATTTGAAAAGACAATAAGAAAAATGGCAAAAAAAAATATAAGAAGAGGTAAGAAATTAATTGATAAAGGACAAGCTGTTGTCAACTCTTACCATAACCAAAGAGCCGAAGAAATAAGAAAAGCGCGCGAGAAAGCCGAGCAGGAAAAGAAGGAAAAGGAAAAAAAATAAGATATGTTTGACTCTTTATCAGGTAAGTTATGTAAAATTTTTCGCAATCTTAAAGGATACGGGCGCTTAAGCGAGTCAAATATCAAAGAGGCTATGCGCGAGATAAAACTTGCCTTGCTTGAAGCTGATGTTAATTATCGTGTTGTCAAAGACTTTGTGGCGGCGGTAAAAAGTAAAGCGGTAGGTAAAGATGTTATCGACAGCATAACTCCGGGACAGCAGGTTGTTAAAATAGTACATGACGAATTGGTCAACTTGATGGGGGGAACACCGGAACCTGTTGAACTTAAAAAGTACAATAACCGATTGATGCTTGTCGGTTTGCAGGGCAGCGGAAAAACAACCACTGCCGCTAAATTAGCGTCGTATTACCGTAAAAAGGGGCATAATCCGTTGCTTGTCGGGCTTGATGTGCAGCGTCCGGCCGCTATAGACCAGCTTGTTTTTTTAGCCAAACAACTTGATATACCGGTTTTTTATGATAAAAAAGAAAAAAATGTAGTCGATATTGCTAAACGGTCTTTAATAGAAATGCAACGGTGCAAAGCAACTATTTGTATTTTTGATACGGCAGGGCGGCTTCATATCGACCAGCAACTTATGGATGAACTTGCGGATTTGAAACAAGTTATCTGTCCGCAGGATATTCTGTTTGTCGCCGATGCTATGACCGGGCAGGATGCAGTAACGAGCATAAAAGAATTTAACGAAAAATTATCCGTAACAGGAGTGGCGGTAACTAAATTAGACGGAGATGCCCGAGGAGGCGCGGCGTTATCTATCAAGGCTACAACAGGTTGCCCTATTAGGTTTGTAGGGCTTGGAGAGAAAATATCAGATTTTGATGTTTTTTATCCAGACCGAATGGCGTCAAGAATTCTCGGGATGGGAGATATTGTGAGCCTTGTAGAAAAAGCTCAGGAAGAATTTGACGAAAAACAGGCTGTTGACCTGCAGAAAAAAATTAAGCGTAACGAAATATCGCTTGAAGATTTTTTACAGCAGTTAAAACAAATAAAAAAATTAGGCCCTTTAGAAAATATTATGAGTATGATCCCGGGTATGGGAAATATGAAAGGCTTGGCTGTAAACGATAAACAGCTTTCGCATATAGAAGCTGTTATTCAGTCGATGACCAGAAAAGAAAGGCTTAAACCCCAGCTTATTGATTTAAGCCGTAAAAAACGTATATCAGCCGGAAGCGGAACCTCAATACAAGAGGTAAACCAATTGCTGAAAAATTTTATGATGATGAAAAAAATGATGAAGAAAATGATGTCTCAAAAACATAAAATACCGAATATAGGAGGAAAATTATGGCGGTAGCAATGAGATTAAAACGAATGGGCACTAAAAAGTTAGCTTGTTATCGAATCGTTATTATGGATTCGCGCTGTCCAAGAGACGGCAGGACAATCGAGCAAATAGGGCATTACGATCCTAAAAAAGAAACCGATAACGTGAGAATTGATAAAGAAAGAGCCGAATACTGGGTGAGCGTTGGCGCTAAAGTTAGCGATACGGTTAAAAATATTTTAAAAGACCAGGGCATAACTGTTAAAAAATAATGAGATTTGATTTTTTATCGATTTTTGACAGCGGTTATTTTGTGCCGTTACAGGAAAGTATCCTGAAAAGGGCTCAGCAAAACGGTTTTTTGTCTATCGAGTATCATAATCTGAGAGATTATACCGACGATCCGCATCGAACAGTTGATGACCGCCCTTACGGCGGCGGACCTGGAATGGTTTTTAAACCGGAACCGTTATATAAAGCGATAAAAGATATTTACGATGATGAAAGCCTGTTGGTTTATCCGTCTCCTGCCGGCGAACTTTTAAGCCAGTCTCTTATCGGGAAACTGCTTGAATATCCGCGTATTGTTTTTATTTGTGGACATTATGAAGGCATAGATGATAGAATTAAAAAAATTTTTCCGATTAAGGAAATTTCTATCGGAGACTATGTAATAACCAGCGGAGCTTTGGCGTCTATGGTCATAGCCGATTCTGCGGTAAGGCAGTTGCCCGGTGTTTTGGGCTCTGATGAATCCGCTAAACAGGATTCTTTTTATAACGGGTTGTTAGATACACCCCATTATACTCGTCCGGCTTCCTTTATGGGATATGATATACCCGATGTTTTGTTGTCGGGAAACCATAAACAAATACAGGCGTGGCGGTTTGAGGAAGCAAAAAGGGTAACAAAAAAAAACCGACCGGATTTATGGATTAAATATGAGCAGAAAAATGGAGATAAGTAATATGAGCGTTATTTCTAAAATTGAACAAGAAAATATGAAAAAGAAAGTTCCTGAGTTTAATGTTGGAGATACTGTTAAAGTTTATACCAAGATTGTTGAGGGTGAACGGGAACGTATTCAAGTTTTTACCGGAACAGTAATAGCCAGAAAAGGTAAAGACGCTAACGAAATGTTTACGGTACGCAGGGTGGTTTACGGTGAAGGTGTTGAACGTGTTTTTTATGTTCATTCACCAAGAGTCGAAAATGTTGAAGTAACGCGTCGCGGTAAAGTAAGGCGCGCCAAACTTTATTATTTGAAGAATAAAGTGGGTAAAAGCGCTCGCGTTAAGGAAAAGAAACGCTAAGAAAATGTTCAGTTTTGAACTTCAGTGGCGAAAAAATGGCAAAAAACGCATAGCGGGTATTGATGAGGCTGGCAGAGGTCCGTTGGCAGGTCCTGTTGTAGCCGCGGCTGTTGTTCTTCCTGATAATTTTTCTGTTTCCGGCATTAACGATTCAAAGCAATTATCTGAAAATGTAAGGGATAAACTGTTTCGGCAAATAAACGCATACCCTGATATTCAAGTAGGCGTAGGCATTGTGTCGGAAAGAATTATAGATAAAATAAATATTCTTCAGGCAACTAAAAAAGCTATGAAACAAGCAATAAAAAATTTAGCTTTTGACCCCGACCATTTATTAATTGACGGTTTGTTATTAGATAACGTATATATTAGCCAGACAAAGATAATCAAGGGCGATTCCAAAAGCGTCTCTATTGCCGCCGCATCAATAGTGGCTAAAGTTGTGCGGGATGAAATTATGAAAGAATATGCGAAAAAAATCCCGGGCTATAATTTCGATAGACACAAAGGTTACGGAACTAAAGAACATACACAAGCATTGGCGAATAACGGAATAAGTGTTATTCACCGTTTAAGTTTTGCTCCCGTACGGGATATTTTACAAAAGGATTCTTTGCTAAATGGATAGGCGAAATAAAGTTATCGGCGGTAAAGGCGAATGCGAAGCTGAGGCTTACCTGAAAAAAATAGGTTACAGAATTCTTGATACGAATTATCATACTCCGTTAGGGGAAATAGATATTATAGCTTTAGATGGAGATATTCTTGTGTTTGTTGAAGTTAAAACTCGTTCGTCCGATAAATACGGTTCCGGTTTTTATGCTGTTGCTCATAAAAAACAAATCCGTATGACTAAAGCCGCTCTTTTGTATATAACTAAAAAAGAATACGATTTTCCGTCTTATCGTTTTGATGTCGTTTCCATCTTAAATAATAATATAAGTATTGTGAAAAATGCTTTTTTGGCAGATGCTGAATTCAGCTTTTAAATGTCCGGAGTTTTTTTATGCAGTGCCGTCAGCAAAAAAATAAAAATATGTGTAATTGTTCTTATGAACCGTGCTCAAGAAAAGGAATTTGCTGTGAGTGTTTGCAGTATCATTTAAAACAAAGGCAGTTACCGGCTTGCTGTTTTCCTAATGATGTTGAAACAACATTTGACAGATCGTTTGAAAAGTTTATACAAGTGTATAGCCGAAGGTAGGTTTTGTGAATTTTTTGTAATATCCGGCGTCATAATTTGTAAATTGCGGGAGTTTTTTGCTCATGATAGATTATCAAACCGATTATTTAGTTATTGGAAGCGGAATAGCTGGTTTAATGTTTGCCCTTAAAGCATCTAAACACGCTAATATTACAATTATAACAAAACGCAGTATAGATGAGTCTAATTCTAATTATGCCCAAGGCGGAATTGCTACCGTAATGAGCAGTGCCGATTCATTTGATGAACATATAAAAGATACCATTACCTGCGGCGGCGGATTATGCCATCGGGATATTGTTGAAAAAACTATTCAGCGGGGTCCTCAGGCAATAAGGGACTTGATGAATTACGGAGTGCAGTTTACCAAAAGCGCTTCAAACAAAGATGAGCTTGACCTCGGCAAAGAAGGCGGTCATTCCCATAGAAGAATAATTCATGCGGGTGATATAACAGGGCATGAGGTAAAAAAAGTCCTTATTGATGTTGTTAAGAATAATCCGAAAATAAATGTTTTTGAATATCATATCGCAATCGACCTTGTTACATCTAAAAAGTTGGGCTTTTCAACGAGAAATACTGTGCTGGGCGCTTATGTGTTAGACATTAAAAACAGTAAAATTTTGACTATTAGGGCTAAATCCACTGTTTTAGCAACAGGTGGAGCCGGCAAAGTTTATCTTTATACTACCAACCCCGATATAGCTACAGGCGACGGGATAGCGATGGCGTATCGGGCAGGAGCCCGAATAAAAAATCTTGAGTTTGTACAGTTTCATCCGACTTGCCTTTATCATCCGAAAGCAAAATCATTTTTGATTTCAGAAGCGGTAAGAGGCGAAGGGGCGGTTTTGCGAACCTCTGACGGCAGAGAGTTTATGAAAGATTATCATCCTATGGGCAGTCTTGCCCCGCGTGATATTGTTACTCAGAAAATAGATTTGGAACTAAAAAAAAGCGGTGAGGAATGTGTGTATCTCGATATAACAAATAAATCTAAATCGTTCCTTAAAGAGAGGTTTCCGAATATATTCAGTAAATGTTTGCAATACGGTATAGATATGAGCTGTGATTTAATACCTGTTGTGCCTGCCGCCCATTATTTCTGCGGCGGTGTGCAAAGCGATTGGAACGGACAGACAAATATTGACAGGCTGTACGTTTGCGGTGAGGTATCATGCACAGGTTTGCACGGCGCTAACAGGCTGGCAAGCAATTCATTGCTCGAAGCATTGGTGTTCTCTTCCAATGCGGCTGAATCGTCAAAAAAATATATAGAAAATGATTATCCTGAAAATATAGAAATTCCAAAATGGGATGCCGGATCCGCTAAAGATAGCGATGAAACGGTTGTCGTTACAAATAATTGGGATGAAATAAGGCGGTTTATGTGGCATTATGTCAGCATAGTGCGTTCCTCTAAACGTCTTGAGCGGGCGAAAAACAGAATTGAATTGATGCAGAAAGAAATCCATCAATATTATTGGGATTTTGTTATAACCAATGACCTTATTGAACTTAGAAATATTGCTACGCTTGCGGAACTTATTATTTCGTTCGCGTTATATAGAAAAGAAAGCAGGGGACTGCACTATACCTTGGATTACCCGAAAAAAAATGACAAGGTGTTCTGCCGTGATCTTGTTTATGAAAACGGTAAGTTTATTGAAGGAGAAAAAATATGCGAATAAAATCTTTTTTTATTTGTTTTTGCATAATTGTTTTGTCGACAATTATTGCGGGTTCTGCCCAACCTGAAAAAATCAATAGGGATATCGCGTCGTTTAATCCCGATAACGACGGAATTTACAGGCAGATGGAATTTAAAAAAATGCCGAAAAATTATGCTGAGGATTTTCCTCTTTATATGAATATGGTAATTTATAAAAATTTCGGCAAAATCCCGGACATACCTAAAATAGATAAAAGCAAGTTACAACCTTCCCAAATTTATGATATGATAAAAGATGTGTTTTTTCTCGGACATACTTATAAAGACGTAACTCCTGAAAAAATTTTTAAATGGTACGATCGAAACGCACGTAACGCCGGTTATGAACGAGTTGGTTTTTATGAAAGCGGTATGAAAGATATTTATGACCTTGAATATCTTAAAAGAAAAAATGGTGTTGAGAAAAAGGTTCAGTTAAATATTGATTCTACATCCATTAAAATTACAGCTTTTAAAGATCAGCCCATAAAAAAATAATTGTTTATGGAGTTGTTTATATAATGAAATTTTTGCTTCAAAATGGACATTTGATAGATCCCTTAACTAAATTAAACAGTGTAGAATCGGTTTATATTGATTCAGGCAAAGTCTATCTGGGAATTCCTCAAAAAAAGGATGGTTTTAAAGTTATAGATTGTTCCGGAAAAATAATTGTTCCCGGATTAATAGACGCTCACTGCCATCTTAGAGACCCCGGGTTTGAATACAAAGAAGATATGTCAAGCGGTACTCAAGCCGCTCTCGCTGGCGGGTTTACCAGCTTATTTTGTATGCCCAACACAATTCCGGTAGCGGATAATGCGGACACTATTGAGTATATTGTCGATAAATCAAGGCAAACGGGGTTTGTGAATGTTTATCCTGTAGGCGCGCTGACTATATCTTCAAAAGGGGAAAAACTTGCTGATTTCGACGAACTGAAATCGCACGGCGCGGTATCTTTTTCCGATGACGGACACTGGATGGATAACTCTGATTTAATGATGAGGATAATGGATTATTCCGCTCAGACAGGAACAAGAATTATTCAGCATTGTGAAGACGCAAAAATCGCGAAAAACGGGGTAATCAATCAAGGGGAGGTATCAGTTAAACTTAAACTGCCCGGCATTCCTTCGGCGGCTGAGTATACGGCTGTATTTAAGGATATTTCTTTGTGCGAAATAATGAACGGAAAACTTCATATCGCCCATGTAAGCACGAAACGCTCTATTGAGATTATAAAACAGGCGAAAGAAAGATCAGTAGACATCACGTGCGAGGTTACACCGCACCATCTTATTCTTTCACATAATGATATTAAAGATGATAACGCGGTTTATAAAGTTAATCCGCCGCTTCAGTCTGATGAAGATAGAAACGCTTTAATTGAGGCTTTGAAATCAGGTGTTATCGATATTATAGCTACTGACCACGCGCCTCACGCTGATTATGAAAAAGATAAAGGTTTTTTGCAATCTCCTTTCGGAATGATTGGACTTGAAACAGCTTTTTCGTTATTATATACACATTTTGTAAAACAAAATATAATTTCACTGAACGACCTTGTATATAAAATGTCCACAAAACCCGCTGAACTTTTTTGCCTTAAAAATAAAGGCGCGCTAAAAGACGGGTACGATGCGGATATTACCGTAATTGATTGTAACGAGGAATATACTATTGATCCGGAATATTTTTTTTCGAAAAGTATAAATACGCCTTTTAACGGGAAAAAAGTGTTTGGAAAAGTTGTCTATGTGTTTGTCGGCGGAAATTTAAGTTATCATAACGGAGAAATTTTGACAGATAAAGCGAGTATTATATGAATAAAGTAATTTTGTTATTAGAAGACGGAAAAGTTTTTTACGGAAAATCGTTGGTTGCCGGACAGGAATGTCTTGGCGAAGTGGTTTTTAATACAAGTATGACCGGGTATCAGGAAGTTTTAACGGATCCGTCTTATAAAGGGCAGATTGTAACCATGACGTATCCGCTTATAGGCAATTATGGCGTCAACAGGGTTGATGAAGAATCAAAACGACCTGTAGTTGAAGGGTTTATCGTCAGGGAACTGTGTACTTATCCGAGCAATTTCCGGTCTGAAGAGTCGCTGTATGATTATTTGAAACGCAATAACATTATGCTTGTAACCGATATGGATACCCGCGCAATTACTTTGCATATACGAAGCGCCGGGGCGATGAAAGGTATTATGTCCGCATCTTGTTCTGATATAGATAAACTTCGTGAAAAATTAGATGGATATCCGGGGATAGTCGGGCAGGATATGGTGTGTAAAGTAACCTGCGAAAAAAAATTTGAATGGAAAGGCGACGGTATAAGGACAGCGGAACAAGACGAATATTATGAACCGCTTATAAAACGTAATCCAAAGAAAGAATTTAAAGTCGCGGCATTTGATTTCGGAATAAAATATAATATGCTTAGAATATTGGATCAACTCGGCTGCGATGTAACCGTAATGCCCGCATCGGTTTCTATTGAGGATGTGGAAGCGTTAACCCCTGACGGAGTGTTTTTGTCTAACGGTCCCGGTGATCCTGAACCTGTAAAATACGCTGTTGACGCAATAAGAAAATTGGCGGACAAAAAATATCCGATTTTCGGTATTTGCCTTGGACATCAGTTGTTAGGTTTGGCGTTAGGCGCAAAAACTTATAAACTGAAGTTTGGGCATCGGGGAGCGAATCATCCGGTTAAACATTTACCCACAGGTAAAGTTGAAATAACTTGCCAGAATCATGGGTTCGCTATTGATATGGACTCCTTTACCGATCAGGATGTGGAATTGACCCATATTAATCTTAATGATAATACTGTCGAGGGGTTTAGGCATAAAAAATTGCCTCTTTTCGCGGTGCAGTATCATCCTGAATCCTCTGCGGGTCCCCATGACTCGCGCCATTTGTTCAACCGGTTTGTAGATATGATGAGAGCTCATAAAAAATGAAAGGAATATAGAGTAAGTGCCGAAAAGAGATGATATAAAAAAAATATTGCTTATTGGTTCCGGTCCTATTGTTATAGGACAAGCTTGCGAGTTCGATTATTCAGGTACTCAAGCCTGTAAAGCTCTGCGGGAGGAAGGCTATGAAGTGGTATTGCTCAACAGTAATCCCGCTACCATTATGACCGATCCTGAATTCGCTGAAGCAACTTATATTGAGCCTATTACGGTATCTGTCATAGAAAAAATAATCGAAAAAGAACGCCCTGACGCCATTTTGCCTACTTTGGGCGGACAGACAGGTTTAAACGTAGCTGTTGACGCCGCTGACCAAGGTGTGTTTGAAAAGTACGGTGTTGAAATGATCGGCGCCAACCAAGAGGTAATCAAAAAAGCCGAAGACAGGGAACTGTTCAAAAAAGCTATGTCTGAAATCGGGCTTGAAACTCCTCTTTCCGGGTTCGCCAGAGATATTAATGAGGCTATGAAAATAGCCGATAAGATAGGATCATATCCTCTGATTATTCGCCCAAGTTTTACCTTAGGCGGCTCAGGCGGTGGCATTGCTTATAACGTAACCGAATTCGAGAAAATCGCCCGTAAAGGTATTGAGTACAGCCCGATAAGCGAAATTCTAATTGAAGAATCGGTTATCGGATGGAAAGAATTTGAACTGGAAGTAATGAGAGATAAAAACGATAATGTTGTTATTGTTTGCTCAATAGAAAATTTAGACCCTATGGGCATACATACCGGAGACAGTATAACTGTCGCTCCCGCACAGACTTTGACCGATAAAGAATATCAATTGATGCGTAACGCGTCTATAGACATTATACGGGAAATAGGCGTTGAAACCGGCGGCTCGAATATCCAGTTCGCCCTTAATCCTGAAGACGGGCGAATGTTTGTAATTGAAATGAATCCCCGTGTATCGCGAAGTTCCGCTTTGGCGTCAAAAGCCACAGGATTTCCTATAGCGAAAATTGCGGCTAAACTCGCTGTGGGTTATACATTAGATGAAATTCCGAACGATATCACTAGGAAAACTCCCGCTTGTTTTGAACCGGCAATAGATTATTGCGTTACAAAAATTCCCCGCTGGGCGTTTGAAAAATTTCCTGACGCAAGCCCGGTTTTAACAACTCAAATGAAATCGGTCGGTGAGGCGATGGCTATCGGAAGAACCTTTAAGCACTCTTTACAAAAAGCCCTGCGTTCGCTTGAAATAGGAAGGTTCGGACTGGGCGCTGACGGAAAAGATGAAGATTTAAACTATGACGAAATTCGACGCAAACTTATTGTGCCTAATTGCGATAGGATTTTTGTTATTCGCCTTGCCCTATTAAAAGGTATGAGCTGCGAAAAAATATGTTCCCTTTCAAAAATAGACCCGTGGTTTATCCATAACATTAACGATATCGTAGAGTTTGAAAAATATATATTAGATAACAAAAATGAACTGCGTAAAGATTTATTATACAAAAATATTCTTAAAGAAGCAAAACGTATGGGCTTTTCAGATTATCAGCTTGCCTATATGCTTGGAATGAAAGAGATTGAAATCCGCAAATTCAGATATAAAAATAATTTAATTGCGACTTTTCAGCTTGTAGATACGTGTGCCGGTGAATTTGAGGCGTATACTCCTTATTATTATTCAAGTTTTGAAACCGTAAACGAAGCTAAAGGCAGCGATAAGAAAAAAATTATGATACTCGGAGGCGGTCCAAATAGAATCGGACAGGGAATTGAATTCGATTACTGCTGTGTTCACGCGGCATTCGCTTTGAAAGAAGACGGATTTGAAACTATTATGGTAAACAGTAACCCTGAAACGGTCAGTACCGACTATGATACCTCAGATAAACTTTATTTTGAACCTTTAACCGCTGAAGATGTTTTAAATATCTATCATCATGAAAAATGCGATGGAGTTATTGTACAATTCGGTGGACAAACCCCTTTGAACTTAGCACAGAAACTTGAAAATGAAGGAGTCAACATAATCGGAACATCAACTGATTCTATTGATATCGCCGAAGACAGGGAACGGTTCCAAAAACTTGTTGAAAAATTAAACTTGACCCAGCCGGACAACGGTATAGCAAGAAGTTTTGAGCAAGCTAAATCTATTGCGCAAAAAATTGGGTATCCTGTGCTTGTAAGACCTTCTTATGTCTTGGGAGGCAGGGCAATGGAAATAGTATACGATGAAAAATCACTTGAAAATTATATGAGGTTTGCCGTACAGGCATCGCCTGAAAAACCTATTTTAATAGATAAATTTCTGGAAGACGCTATTGAGGTTGATGTTGATGCGGTCAGCGACGGCGAAAATGTGGTGATCGGCGCGGTTATGGAACATATTGAGGAAGCGGGTGTTCATTCCGGAGACAGCGCTTGTGTTATCCCTCCGTTTTCTATATCCGATGAAATGATTAAACAAGCCCGCGAAGCAACGGAATTTTTCGCGAAAGAGCTTAAAGTTAAAGGAATTATTAATATTCAGTATGCCATAAAAAACGATATTCTTTATGTGCTTGAAGTAAACCCGAGGGCATCGCGGACAATACCGTTCGTAAGCAAAACAATCGGGGTGCCTCTTGCGAAAATAGCCGCTAAAGTAATGGCAGGCAAAACACTTGATGAGTTAGGGTTTACGGAATCTGTAAAACCTAACAACTATTTTTCCGTCAAGGAAGCAATATTACCTTTTATAAGGTTTCCGGGAGTTGATATCCTGTTAGGTCCGGAAATGCGCTCAACAGGTGAAGTTATGGGGATATCTTCTGATTTCGGAGTGGCTTTCGCTAAAACGCAAATGGGGTTTAATCAGACATTACCGTTGTCAGGTAATGTGTTTGTCAGCGTAAAAAATAAAGATAAAAGGACTATTGTCTTTATTGCCAAGAAGTTAAATGATTTCGGGTTTAAAATAGTTTCTACCGAAGGAACGGCTAAAGTGTTAAGGAATAACGGGATAGACGTTACCTATGTTTTTAAGATTAATGAGGGGCGCCCAAACGTTCTTGACCTGATGATCAATAGGGAAATCGCTTTGATCATAAATACTCCGGCAGGTAAACATACGCGCGAGGATGAGCGGAAAATTCGATCTACCGCAGTGAGCAGAAATATCCCTTGTGTTACTACAATATCAGGAGCTTACGCATTGATTAACGGAATAGAGGCATTGTTGAAAAAGGGATTGACTGTTACTCCTATTCAGGATTATCACCGCCGTAATAAATTGCCTGTAATTAAATAGGAGTTTACTTTGTTTCAAACTAAAGCCGTATTAAAAAATATCAGTGAATTGGGGTCGGATTATTTTCTTCTTGAACTGAATTGTCCGGATATCGCAAAGTCCGCCTTGCCCGGTCATTTTGTAAATATTCGTGTAACGGGTGTGCCGTCTGTTATTTTGAGAAGGCCTTTAGCGGTTTTTGATGTTTCGGGAAATGTTTTGAAATTGTTTATGAAGGTTGCCGGCAAAGGCACAAAATGGATATCCCAATGCCGTCAGGGAACCGAATTTGATATGATAGGCCCTCTTGGTAAGGGATTGTTTGAAATCAATTCTCATAGAAGAATAATTCTTGTTGCCGGCGGTGTGGGATTGGCGCCTTTATATTATTTCCTTACATAT
>JAGGZS010000124.1 GCA_021161885.1 bacterium | reverse complement strand
GGATAAAATATATTATAACATAAATTACTGAAAAGTTATATTTTCATAATATATTTAATGGATGGAAGTAATGAAAAAAATGCGGAAGGGATATATACCGCGCTTGACAAATGTTCAATAGTTGATTATGATTTTTTTGAAAAAGTATAAAGTTAATAAACAAGAGGTGCTGAATAATGAAAAAACTGTTTGTTTTGGGTTTGTTTTTTGTGGTTTTTGTACCGGTGATTTTTGCGGATTCAATAGTTTTACTCAATGGAAGAGAAATAGAAGGTAAAATAGAATCTGAAGACGAAAATGAAGTCAAGATGGATATAGGTATAGGTATAGTAGGTTTTTCTAAAAGCCAGATATCCGAAATTAAACGCGCTTCCGAAGATGAACAGGATGAATTGGAAAATAAATTAGAACAAAAACGTAAGGAAGCCGCTAAAGCCGCTGCTGAAAATGAAAGATGGGCTAAGAAACAAGAAAAAAGACAGGATTTGATTTCATCAAGGAAACAAATATCTAAACACGATATTCAGTCAAGACGCGAAGAGATTTTAAAGAAACGAAGGGAACAGCTTAAGAAACTTCGCGAACAACGGGCTAAAGCGGCAAGCCGCTCTCAGCAGCCTGCTTCATCGGGCAGACAAAACAGCCCGCCTGCGTCTGTACCGACAATAAATCGCGGTGTTGAACCTGTACAGCTATCCGCTCCGCCGCCTCCTGTTCCTGTAAAAAGTTCGGTTTCAAAATCGGAAACATCTAAGGAAGAGACAACAAGAAGTTCAAGGCGGATTCACCGGCTAGGCAAAAAAGACAAAGATTAATAAAATTTTCAGGCTTAAGATATATTATTTTCGCGGTTTTTCTCCATTGATAAAGAACCCGAGTAAAGCGGGTATAACAAACAGGGTTAATATCGTTGAAAGAGCAAGACCGCCTAAAAGCACACTTCCTAATCCCCTATACAATTCACTGCCCGAACCTGTTGATATAACAAGGGGAAATAATCCGAAAATACTTGTTGCCGCGCTCATAAAAATAGGTCTTATCCTTGTGCGTACGGACTCGGTAATAGCTTTTTTGTGAGAAAACCCTTCAAACCGGACATTGTTAAGAGCTTGATGCACAATTAAAATGGCATTGTTTACCACTGTCCCTACAAGAATGATGAATCCAAGCATAGTAAGAATATCAAGGGGTTGAGGTGCTATGAATTTATCTACAAGCCGAAGTCCGATAAATCCGCCTGCTCCGGCAAGCGGTATGGAAAATAGAATTATCAGGGGATATAGAAAATTTTCAAAAAGAGCCGACATAAGCAGATATGTTATAACAAGCGCGAGAAGAAAATTCCATTGCAGGACTTTTCTTGTTTGAGTGAGTTTGTCGGCGTTACCTCCTACGGATACGGTTACATCGTTTAATTTTCCGTTTTCACGCAGGTTATGTATTATATCCTTGGTGATTATATTCATAGCTTGCTCTAACGGTAAATCTACGGGCGGGGTAACTTCAAGTTTTATAACTCTTGACCGCTCAAGATGGTTAATCTGTGTCATTGCCTGAGAATATTTTAGGTCGGTTATATCTTTTATTCTAATAAGGTTGCCGAATTTATTGCAAATTAAGCAGTCTTGGATATTCTCAGGGGTTTTTATGTCTTTTGCGTCTGCCCGCAACACAAGATCGATTTCTTTTTTTCCTTTCTGTTTGAACTCGTCGATTTTCTGCCCGTCCATTAAAATATTGATATAAGTTCCTATTTCCTGTTCAGATAACCCGTTGGCAATGGTTTTTGCCCTGTCCGGTATGATATTGACTTCAGGATAAGATATTTCAAGCGACGGTACAGGTCTTATCTGCGTGTTTGGTATGGTTGCTTTTATTGTGCCGAATAAAGTTCTTGCGCTCTTTATTATTTTGTTAATGTCGTTACCGAAAATATTAACATCAATAGACCTGCCACCGCCTATATTGCTTTCGAATATGCCTGCCTGCAAACTGATGCCGAATAATCCGGGTATAGAATTTATTATCCGGCTAAATAAAGGTATCATTTTTTTTGCTTCGGTTTCGTGAACAGATATTGCTCCGCAAATGGTTATTTCTTCAGCGGCGACGTAAAAAACATTTTTTATCTGAGGAATTGCGTCTTTGTAGTCTTCTTTAAAATACGGTTTTGCCTGCTCAAAAATATAGTTTCCTATTTCTTTGCGTTTTTCTACCGAATACCCCGGGGGAGGCAGTAGAATGTTTAATATTAGGTTTCTGTTGCCTTGAGGCAGGTATTCCGCTTTAGGAATCAATAAATATATGATAATAATGGAAATGACCGTAAAAATCAGTACCGTTGAAATTCTTGTAAAACTATTTTTTAGAGAAAAATTTGAAAGCCCGATTATTGTTTTAGAAAAAAAGTTGCCCCTGCTGTTTCCCGCTGAAGATTTATCAAGGTTAATTTTAGATTTTTTAAAATTGAATAATTTATTTGTGATAGCCGGAATGACGCAAACCGATACAAACAAGCTCAGTAAAATGGAAAAGGTAATAGCGATAGCGATATCTTTAAAAAGCTGTCCGGCTTCTTCTTGTATAAAAATAACAGGCAGGAAAACCGATACGGTAGTTAATGTGGAAGCCAGTACAGCGCCCCATACTTCTTTAGCGCCCTCGTATGAAGCCTGAAATGGTGATTTGCCTAATTTCCTGTGCCTGTCGATGTTTTCTAATACGACAATAGAGTTGTCCACAAGCATACCCACGGCAAAAG
This sequence comes from bacterium, assembly GCA_021161885.1. GTDB lineage: Bacteria > Auribacterota > Auribacteria > Auribacterales > Auribacteraceae > JAGGZS01. The sequence goes on along the minus strand of JAGGZS010000124.1, from coordinate 2,293 downwards.
ATATGCCCGCAAGGCTGACTACATTTAAATTTCTGCCTAACAGCCACATAAAAATAAATGTTCCTATGGCGGAAATCGGTATGGCAAACGCGATAGTTAATGTTGAACTGAATGAACGTAAAAATAGAAGAAGGATTATTATTGCCAGAATTCCGCCGATCAATACGTTTTTTTTAACAAGCGATATTGCGGTTTGTATATAGGGAACCTGATCGTAAACCCAATCGATATAAAGCCCTTTATCGTTGAGTATGGTTTTGTTTAAATGGTTGACAACATCACGTACCTTTTTGGTCAGTTCGATAACATTAGCGCCTTTTTCTTTCCTGACACCTATAACAATTACCGCAGTAGCGTTTTGCATAACAGATACTGTTTTTGTTTCGTATCCTATTCGTGATATAGCGATATCTTTTAGAAAAATTCTGTTTTGCCCATCATCGCGCAGTACTACTTCAAGCGGATCGTTAATGCTGCCGAACAGGCTGGTTGTCCTTATGCGATAATTTTTTTTCCCCATGCCGAGAATACCGGCGGAAATATTTTTGTTGGATGAGGTTATTCTTGAAATGACTTCATCTATAGATATATTATATCTTGCCATTTTTAAAGGGTCTATAACAATTTCGAGCTGTTTTTGTGTGCCGCCGAAAACAAAAAGAGATCCAACACCCGGAACCCTTTCGATATATTGCCTGACTTCATCTTCAAAAAAAGATTTATAAATATCTATTGGATTTTTGTTATCCGGTTTTGTTTTCAGCATTGTCCAGATAATCATGGAAGCCCGCGCTCCCGTGGTATTGATAACCGGTTTTTCTGCGTTTTTCGGATAATCGGGCACTTCGTTGAGCTTATTAGATATTCTTAACAGGGCGTCTTCTATATTTATGCCCGCGTTAAAGGTTAATGTAATGGTTCCCATATTGTTATAGCTGGAACTTTCCATCTTTTTTAGTCCGTGAAGACTTTTTAGGGCATCTTCCTGTTTCTCGATAATATCTTTTTCTATTTCACTCGGTGTAGAGCCTACCCATATAGTTTTTACTTCAATTTGGGGTTCTTCAACATCAGGCGTAAGCTGAACAGGCAGTTTATATAATCCGATAAATCCGAATAAAATAATAATTATTACCGCTACCGCTATTGAAACAGGTTTATTTATTGAGTATTTTACTACATCCACGTTATTTTTCTCCGATAATCTCTACAGGCTGGTCTGGTTTTAACCTGTCGTTGCCGTCAATTACAATAGGCATACCTTTAACTAAATGGGGGCTTTCAACACCGACATATTTTTTTTCGTAAACCACAGGATTAACAGGTATTATTACAGCTTTGCCATCGGCTATGCTGTACACAAATGACTGCCCGTTAAACAGGATAACAGCATCGCGCGATACCATCGGCAGTTTCATTTTTTTTGATGAAGGCACGTAAGCGGTTGCGGACATATTTTGTATGGCTTTATCAAAATAGGGTATTGTTACTTTTATGACAAAAGTTTTGCTTCTCAGATCGGCAACCGGAACAATGCTTGATATTTTTCCGGTCAGCTCCATTTTTAAAGAATCTATAATCACTCTAATGTTTTCGCCTATAACGATAAATGGAAGCAAATCTTCGGATGCGGATACTTTTACGTATATATCGTCCATCCCGGCTATCAGGCAAGTCTTGCTGTTAGGCGTTATCCAATCACCTTTAGTAATATTTTTTTCTAATACAATACCCTGAAAAGGCGATTTTACTGTGCTTTTATCTAACTTAAGTTGAATTTTTTCTATTTTTGCTGTCTGGGTTTCCCGTTCCCGTTCCAATTGTTTTTCTGTGAAGAATGCTTTGTCGTATTCTGTTTCACTTGAAGTTGAATTTTTAAATAATATTTCAAACCGTTTTAACTGTTTTTTTGCGTATTGAAGCTGAACGTCGATTGTTGCGAGTTGTTTTCGGGCTATTTCCATATCTTTTTCGATAAAATCTATATTTATTTTAAATATGGGCTGATTTTTTTCAACAATGTCGCCTTCATCAATATAAACTTCTTCAATAACCCCTTGTGTTTCGCAAGCGGCCGATGATATCCGGTTGAATTCAATGCTCCCTGCTCCCTACGATTTCCGAGGTCTTAGCGATTTCATTTTCAATTACTTTTGAAATAATTATTTTTGCCGGCGGCATCTGCTGTGCGGTTAATGAATTTATCCATAAAAAAGTAAAAAGAAGTAAAAAAAGTTTTTTCATATTTATTTCCCCCGAAGCGTTACTTAATTTTTAGAGATACATATTACAG
>JAGGZS010000245.1 GCA_021161885.1 bacterium | reverse complement strand
TATTTATATTCCCTTTTGTATACAAAGTTCTCTTTGTTAGGGAAATTTTTATAAAAAACAGCTAATATATCAATAACAAATATTTTTTTGTTGGATGTAACATTATCCGCGCGTATTCTTCTTTTAACCATAATTTTATCGATATACCCAACATTATATTTATTTAGGACTCTAATCCACAAATCAAGGTCTTCGCCTACGATATAAGAAGAATCGAAACCATTCATTTCAAAAAACACATTTTTTTTAAGCATAGCCGTACATGTAGATATTACCCCATAACAAAGTACAAATGCCGTAAGTTTTGATGTAAAAAGGTATGTTTTTCCATCATTTGTAATGATAATCTTAGGATTATTAGCTATTTTCTCAATAACATTAGATTTACACACCCATGATTTGAACATGTTTTTTGAGGAAAAATCGTTGTAATAATCCATTATATCAGTAAAAACAAGGCCTGCGTCGGGATATTTATTAAACAGCTCGACCTGTTTTTCTAATTTTTCAGGATACCATACATCATCGCTGTCAAGGAATGCAATATATTTTCCTTTTGCGTAAGTAGCAGCCGTATTCCTGACTTGCCCAGGATTGCCACAATGTTTTATTTTATGATAATTGAATTTAGAGTAATCCATCGCATACTCTTCAATAATTTTTGATGTGCTATCCGTCGAGCCATCATCACAAATTATCACTTCATAATTAGTATATGTCTGTGATACGATGCTATTGAGTGTTTCTTCAATAGTCGATTCATTGTTATAAACGGGTATTATTATGCTGACTTTTGGGTTTATCATATTTTTAGATTGTATTAATGTTTTAATTTCAATAAAATATAAACGGCACTTTATTTTTGTAAGATGATCGCAATTGCCCAATAAGAACCATACATTGTTCTATTGTAAATAAAAATTCATCTATTAGCTTAACCTTGTAGTCACTTTTAAATGAAATCATATATAGAAATAAATATTTAAATGTATTAAAAAAATGTGTCAGTATAAAAAAACGAATTTTCCAATAAATATTTTTAATAAGACCATATTTGCGCAAGTCCGCTACTTTTTCAGGAGAATATTTATTTACAAAAAGTATATTCCCGTAACCATAACGGTGGAATTGCTCACATAAAGCTAATAGGTTTGAACGATGCTTATGATAAACTATGGTGCTATTATTGTAAAGTAGCTTATAGCTAGTGCTATTTTGTACTTTTTTACTCATATCAGCATCACCACCACTGGATAGTTGAGCATCAAAAAGATCAGTTTTATTTAGTACTGATTTTCTATAAAATGCGTTAGCAGTTACTATTGAAGCAATTTTTTGTTTTAATTTATTTTTGTTCATCGAGCCTTTCTGGTTGAATATACCCATTCTATCTTGATGGTATTCAATCCATGTTTCAGGTTTGTAAGACAATATATTCCCCCCAACACCACCGATTTTTTCATCGTAAAATGGTTTTATACCCTCTTTTATCCAATTTTTATCTGCAATACAGTCGCTGTCGGTAAACGCAATTATTTCACCTTTCGCATGGCGGATACCGCTATTGCGCGCGGCATAAGATGTCTGCATTTTGTCTTCCAATAAATATTTTACAGGATACTTTTTTATTATTTTCGCTGTCTCATCCTTGGAATTGTTATCCACAATAATTATTTCATATTTATCTTTAGGATAATTCTGCGATATCAGGCTTTCTATACATAACGCCATAGTTTTTTCAGCGTTATAGGCAGGGACTATAACGCTGACAAAAGGTATTGCCATAGTAAAACCTCCTTATATGTTAAGCGGATTCAAATAACCGCATCAGTTTTTTTGTTTCTTTCACTAAGTTAAACTCTTTTTCTATTTTTCGTCTTTGAGCCAGTGCAATTTTAGCTTTTTCTTTATTGCTCATTTTATACACTTTTTCCATCGCCTTAAACAAGGATAGTTCATCCCGTGGTTTTGCCATAATCCCCGCGTCCTGTACCAGTTCGGGAATACCGGCTAATGTTGAGGATATCACAATTATACCCATAGCCATAGCTTCCATTAAAGAAACAGGTATCCCCTCTGGACGCCCGGTTTTATCTTTTATGCATGGCAACACAAACAAATCGCTGTTTTTTAAAGCATCTAACACCTCATCATGCCTTTTCGCACCTTGAAGCAACACATGGTTATGAAGACTCAATTTCTCAATATTATCGGCTATCTCGTCAAATAAAGGTCCATCCCCTATTATAGTGCAAGTAAAATCATAGTTTTGTTTTAATAAATGACAGGCTTTCAGGAGATAAAAAAAACCTTTGGTTTCCACAAGCCTAGCAACAGAAATTATATTTAAGGTATTTGTCCTTTTGGTGTTCAAATGATTTATCGGCTTAAACAATTGTATGTCAACCCCACACCTGACTATATGGATTTTTGACTCATTAATTCCAAACGTTTCAATTAAATACTGCTTATTATAATTTGATATTGTTACAGCAAATTTAGCATATTTATGTTTTTCTGCCAACATTTTCGGTTTAAGATATATGTCGTAAGAATGGGTTGTGAAACTATATGGTATCCCTGTCAGAAAATGAATAATCATGCTGATAAAACAGGCATCATCCCCAAAATGAGTATGAATATGTTGTATTTTGAGCTTTTCAAATTGGATGCTCGTAAG
>JAGGZS010000246.1 GCA_021161885.1 bacterium | reverse complement strand
CAGCAAATCATTAGTAAAAACGAGATGGTTTTTTTGTTCAATATTGATGATGATTATTACTCTTTTCCCCGTGGTGTTTGCAGTGATAGGCCAGCGAGCGGGAAATAATTTTTTTATTATTCTTTTATTTACTGTTATCAACGCTGTTATCGCCTCTTTTTGCAGTGTGCTTTATATGATATATTTCTTAAATTTTGAAAAATTAAACGGAATCTCTCAAGCCGAGTAATCTGCGGTAACATTTATTCGGCCGGATTAAGTTTTTTATCCGCGACAGTTATTTTAAAAGAAGGCATATCAAGGTATCTAAAATAAAGTTGTACCGCGTTTTTCGGGATATAAAACAGTAATTTAAAAGAAATTTTATTTTCTTCCATAGTGATGACATCTGTAATAGATCTCAATTGCGTGTTTATCAAAGCGGATTTATCCATATTTTTGCCGGATTTATCGTGCAGTGAAAACTCGTCAAAAAATATCCATTTGGGCATATCTTTGTTTACGGTTTTGTCGGTTATCGTAATATCCGCGACACACGCGTTAAGAGATTGTTCAGGGTCTAATATTATTTTATCTAATATATTACCGTAAGGCAAGTTAGGGTTTTTTACAGTTACACTTGAAATAGTAAGTTCTATCCCGTTTGTGAACTGTTTGTCCGATACGATGCTAACCGGTATTTTTGTTTCATCTTTGATTATGCCTGAATTATCTAATTTATATGCGGTAATTGTTTGTTTGGGTGTTTCGTCGATTTTTACTTTTATGTCCATAGCCGCTTTATCCTTCTCATTGAATTCTGATTCAAGATGTATTGCGTTGATATCGGTAACGACCCTAAGGATAACAGCGTTATCATACTCATCTTTAACAACCGCGTGCGGGATAGAGGATATATGATAACCCTGCACATATTCAACAAGTTTGCCTTTAAAGACGGGTTTATCGTAAAATTCAACGTATAAATTTTCGTTATTTCGTTCTTCCCAGCATAATTTAAGAGTATCGCGCATGTCTCTTATTTTATTGTATAAATTTTGGTAATCTTGGATTTGCAACGGAAACCGTCTTATGGTTTTTATTTTTAAAAGATCGTTTAAAAACAATGTAGATGTATTCATTTCGCTGTCAAGAATTATCAGCTCATAACGGCTGATTTCCTGATAATCATTTAATAATCCGCAGGATATGTAAAAATTATCGAGTCCTGAATTGTTGTTTCTGCCCATCCAAGTATACTTGTTGGTGAACAGCCCCTGCCTTTTTATATCTTGTTCTTTGGTGCTAAAACGTGTAACAGAGGTTTTTAAAAAATCTGCCCGTTTAGGCCATTGTTTAACAACGTAAGGCGCATCGGAATACTGGACAGCTTCAAATTCGATATACTCGTTATAATGTGATATGGTTTTTAATCTGCCGATATCAAGCATCTGGTCTAAATATGATTTATCAGGGTAATCGATAATACCTTCTAATGTAGAATCGTCATTAAAAATAATTTGTATAGGCACTGCTGGTAAAAAGGCGTTTTTTACCATATTGGCTTTAAGTTCGAGATCGAGTTGATAATTTTTCAACATAGTCAGCCGTTGGGTATCGCCGAAAAAGCCTATTAATCTAAAATCATTAATATTGAGCTGATATATCTTAGAGCCAAAAGATGATATATATACTTGTTCGCGTTTAAACCTTATTTTTTTCGAATCTTCAGGTTTGATATTTATCAGGACATCAAGTATTTGCGAGGATTTAAACTTTCGTTTAAAAGATACGCTTTTTCCCCTTTGATTTTGGTCTTTATTATCTATGTTTTTCAGGTTCACGGTTATGGTATCTATTTTAGCTGTATCGCCATCGGTTTGTTTCTCTTCTATCATTCCTAAACATCTGTAATAATTTTTACCGATTTTTTTCACCGGATAAAGGCTGTATATTGCCTCCTCGTTTCGATTTTTTTCACCGGTTAATAAAATCATTTTTTCACTGCCCATATATCTTCTAAAAATACCCCGATAATTTTGTTGAGCTTCGCAGTTGGAATGCAAATGAAAAAAACAAGCAAATAATGCAAAAATAACAATATGTTTAATCCTGCCTTTAAAGAAGTCCATTAAATCCTCCCGCATTTAAATAAAAATGCCAATTATAAAAAAATGAAATATATTTAATACTACAAAAATTTAATTTTACGGTAAACACCAATTTATCGGATTAGTTTAGTTATTGTCATCCTGTAAAAATAGTTTACATATTTTTGCGTAAATAATCTTTACAAAACCCCTGCGATAATAAATTTTTTATCTGTTTTAAGCCTAAACTCGTGTTGGCACAGTATTTGTTTTACATATAAATCAAATAAAGAATGGCAAATGCCGTTCGAATAATAAAAGACCGGTTTTCCTGTTACCCCCCCAACGGAATTCCGGTTTTTTTTATACTGCAAATAACTTTTCACGAAACAAACCGCGCGATGATAAAAATCGAAAAAAATAAATTTGTTATATGATTATAAAAAAGATTTGTTAAAATATAAGATAAAAATGACCGCAGGATTTTTTTGAAAAGAAATTATTATTATACTAAAAGATTTTTCTACTTTTGTCAAGTAATAATTTTTGGTTTAAGATTTAAGATTATTGAATTATTGAAAAT
>JAGGZS010000025.1 GCA_021161885.1 bacterium | reverse complement strand
TTTAATATTTTTCTGCTGTTTTGCAACACGCCCTAATTTCATTTATTTTTTATTCTTTCTTTTAATCCGCATTATAACAAATTTAACACTTTTTTTTATAAATCTTATTTCGTAACACTCTCAAATATGAAAAAATGAGCGGTACTTACGAAGTAATCACAGCAACGGTCTGTCTAAATCAGGTTAATTTGACTCAATTTAAAGAAAAATTCGCCTGTTTTTGCGACTCAATTTAGATTTTTTACAAAAAATTACTGTTGTTTTTTTAATCTACCATTTTTTCAGCAATCCCAAATTATCTGACATCAATTCCTCCTCATAGATGGCGGTTGTATCTATCGATACAAGCATAACAAATTATATCTGCAATGGGTATTAATTATGCAGAGGTCTTAATGTTTTAATTGAAATAAATTATCAAGGATTACAAAAATGAAAATTTTACTTATTATAATATTAGAATATTTGATCCTTTTCTCTTCAGGATGCGCAATTTTATATAATAAACCGCAAGACGACGTTTATTATATTACCAAAAACTGCAATTCACCTGATAATCAACACAATATAGCCTCTTTGCAATAATTAAACGAAAAAATCATAAAAAATAAAATTGGATTACTGAATTTAGCGGAAGAACTCGCAATATCAGAAGAGATTGCGCCTGAACATCTCGATTATCTTGGCTCACAAGACACATTCTATGCCTGCACGATAAAAGAAGTATTATATAGTTCTAAAGTTTGAGAACTATTTGCCGACGAAATAGTATGAATATAATTTTATTTTATCGGATAAAAGGGATATAAATTATGGTGCAGGCTCAAACTCATGGAAAAGTGTTGGTAGTAGACGATGATGAACTCATTTGTCAGCTGCTTAGCGACTTGTTAAGCCGTCAAAATTTAACGGTGGTTGAGGCGTTAAACGGTTATGAGGCTCTTGAACTTTTATCCGAGTCAAAGTCATCGAAGTCATCGGATGATTCCATTGATGTCGTCTTGACTGACGTGAATATGCCGGGAATGAACGGAATTGTGTTAATGGAAGAGATTAAAAAAATTAGCCCGCAGCTGCCTGTTATTGTAATGACTGGTTGGGGGTCAGAGGATATAGCAGTAAAATCGTTGCAGGGCGGAGCTTTTAATTTCTGCCGCAAACCGTTTAATGTAAATGAGATAGTTAAAATAGTCAAAAAAGGTCTTGAAATAAAAAAATCATACGATAAACATCGCGAGATACTTCCTTTTTTGGTTGCGGACCTAAGTTTTGACATTCCAAGCGATGTGAATTACATTCGCAGTGTAATTCAGCATATTTATCAGGTAGCCAATCAGCTCGGATTTCCTGAAGAGGAGTTTTCAATGCGCGTCAAACTGGCTATTGACGAGGCGTTAGGCAATGCCATAAAGCATGGCAATAAAAATGACCGGAATAAAAAAGTAAAAATTCATGCGCAAATATCGCCTCGGAAACTGCAGGTTACGTTTACGGATGAAGGCAGAGGATTTGATGTCTCGAGCCTGCCTGATCCAAAGGACCCTGATAACCTGAATAAAGAAGGCGGCAGAGGAGTTCTACTGATGGGGTACTATATGGATGAGTTATCTTATAACGACAAAGGCAACGAAGTAGTTTTAACAAAGTATGTAACGAAGAAAAAAACAGAAATATAGTATATTTTTTATCATAACGAGGAGGAAACTCATGGAGATTATTACAAAACAGGATGTAGTGTCAATTGTAAAACTTAACGGCGAACTGGATAATGAAAGCGCTGATCAGTTAAGAAACAATGTGGAAGAACTTATTAACGGCGGTAAAATTAATATTATCCTCAATTTTAAAAATTTAAGTTACAGCAACAGCGCTGGATTAAGGGAATTAATAGCCTTATATAAACTCGCTATATCTAAAAACGGAAATTTAAAGCTATGTTCTTTACAGCCTCAGCTTGAGGATTTGTTCAGCTTTACTAACTTAAAGAAAGTGTTCAGTATTTTTAAATCGGAAGAAGAAGCATTGATGAGTTTTCAGGATTAACTAACTGATTTAATGAGTGAAAATGATGAAATATGATAAATAATGATACCGGAACAACAGATAGTAGAAAAACAAAAACAAGGTTTGTCTCAAAGATAAGTTCCGATAAGACTAGTGCTGCTTTAAGCATTTACCCTGCCGACCATGTTCCTTTCAAAATTACAGCGACAGAACTGAAAAAAATTCTAAAAGAACAGGGTGTAGTCTATGGAGTTAAACTTGTTGTTCTTGAAGAATTGTCTAAAGCCCTTTTCCTTTCAGGAGAAGAAATTAAAGACAGGGTAGTGGCACTGGGTGTTGCCCCCGTATCCGGACAGGACGCCCGTATGGAGATAGTAGTTAATACTATTGTTAAATCGGTCGGTAAAGAAAAAAAAGACGGTACAATGGATTACCGCCGTAAAGAGTCTATTATTAAAGTCAAAAAAGGACAGATTATAGCCTATTACCATGAGGAAACAAATGGTCTTGACGGTATAGGCGTTGACGGCAAACCGATAAAAACAAAACCTGGCAAAAAACTTAATGTAAGAACAACAAATGTATCTTTCTTTGAAAATGAAAGTGTTTTTAGGGCAGATATGGACGGTCAGCTGTCCGTAAAGAAAAACAATCTTGCTGTTTATAATGTGCGCAGTATAGGCGGAGATGTCGATTTTGAGACAGGCTGTGTCGATTTCCCGGGTACTGTAACGATTAGCGGGTCTGTTCTTCCTGATTTCTACGTAAAAGCGCGTGGCGATGTTTTTGTAAACGGCACTATAAGCGATGCTGTTGTTGAGTCGGGCGGAACCTTAAAAGTCAGGGAAGGTATTGGCGGATCAGGCAAAAGCCTTATTACCGCAAGCGATGATATTCTTACAGGTTATATACAAAACTCAAACGTAACTTCTAATACGAGTATTCATATTAAAAAAGTTGTATACTCAAGTACGGTAAAAGCCAATAATATAATTACCGTTGAAGGCATGGTTCTCGGCGGAAACATAGTCGCAGGCAGGGAAATTATCATAAAAGATGTGGGTACGGAAATAGGTATTCATACCTGTATTGAAGTCGGCGTGAAGATTATGTATAAGGAAAAAGTTGAGCAGATTGAAGAAGAAATAAATTTTTGCAATATCAATATAGAAAAAATAGAAAGATTTATCGGAGAAAAAATATGTAATTTACCCGATGAATTTGTTGAACAGATATATAAGGAAAACGCTCCGGAATTAATAAGAATAAATAATGTCCGTAAAAAGTTGATTGCCCAGAAAGAAGAACTTCAACTGCAGAAACAGGAAGCTTTACAAAAATATGTTTCCAATGAGCCTGTTTGTGTCCGTATAAGAGGTGCTGTCCAGCCGGGCACAAAAATTATTGTAAAAGGCAAACCTTTCATTCTTGAAGAAGAAATGAAATATGTGAAATTTTATTACGACAAAGACGAAGACACTGTCAAATGGGCTTCTTTATAACACTTGCCCATAATTTTAAACCTGATATATAAATTAAAGTGTGTGAAATTTTAATTAAGGTTAGATGGCGATAAAGAAAAAATTTTAACCAGCAAATCTGCTGGTTAAAAAACCACAAAAATATCCAGATTAAAAACTTCTGCACAACTACCTATTGTTTTACATCTATGATTCTATCGTTTTTTTAAAGATTCTTTTTTTTCTGCCTTTTATATAACAATTCGTG
>JAGGZS010000280.1 GCA_021161885.1 bacterium | reverse complement strand
CATTTATTTTTATCCTTTCTTTTAATCCGCATTATAACAAATTTAACACTCTTTTTTATATGATTTTATTTCGCAACACTCCCATTTTTAACCGTATAAAAACGGGGGATATTCAGTAACCATTAATCTGTTTCTACCAAAATAGTAATGATTACCCATTTTAACCGGAAAATAATTTCCACTGCTCAAGCACTTCAAAAGGTTTGCCGGAACAAAGAATCTCGTCCGCCATTATAACACCGTCCGCAATAGAACCAACTTTATCATAAATATATAATCCCGCCGCCGCGTTAAGCTTTATTACATCACGGGCAGGAACACTTGATTTATTAGTTAAAATATCTATTATCAACTTTGCGTTTTGTACAGCGCAACCGCCTTTTATATCATCCAATTTAAAAGACGAAATGTTTAAGTTTTTGTTATCAATAGTAAACTTTTCCACTATGCCGTCCTTTTTTAATTCCATACATATTGTTTGCCCGAAAGGAGATATTTCGTCCATATAACAATTTTTTTCAGGCACTTCCCCAGAAAAAACAACAGCCCGCTCTTTGCCCAATTTTTTCAGCACATCAATTAGTATAGGAATAAAATCAGGATGGAATACACCTATAATCTGCCGTTTAGCGGTTGCCGGATTGACAAGCGGACCGAGAATATTAAACACTGTCCGAAAAGGCAGGTTTTTTCTAACCGCAGAGATATATTTCAAGCTCGGATGATATAACGGCGCAAACATAAACCCAATGTTAATTGATTCTATACATTGGCGTACAAGGCAAGGAGACATATCAATTTTAACTCCAAGTTCCGCAAGCACATCAGCACTGCCCGATTTTGAAGTAATTCCACGGTTACCGTGTTTTGCCACAGGTATCTTTGCCGCCGCAAGAATAAACATTGCGGCAGTAGATATATTAAAGGTATTAAGCCCGTCCCCGCCTGTACCGCAGGTATCTATGCACGGAGTTTTTGTTTGGGGCATAATCTTAACCGCATGGGCTAATAATGATTTCGTAAATCCATAAATTTCATCCGGCGTTTCCCCTTTTTGGTGAAGCAAAGTGAGCATTGACGCAACCTGCGCAGGATTTGATGCACCGGATACCATCACCTCAAAAGCATCGCAAATTTCATCGGAGGATAAATTATTTTTACCTATAAGCTTTTTTATTTGAGGAAATAATGAATTCATCAAAAAAATGTCCAATATATCTTTAATTTTCAGTTACTAAGATTGCGTTGCGACCCGATTAAATTATGCAGAAAACAGGGGATTTTTTGTATCTCACCGTTTCGGTTTACACAAGCAAGTGTTGTTTTTGCCGTTGCGTGAAGAACGGTTTTATCGTGGTTCCAAACAGTGTAAGAATGTTCAATTTTAACGGATGTCATTTTATCCATAGTTGTCTCAACAAGAATTATATCATCATATTTTATAGGATACTTAAAACTGCATGAAACGTTGATTATCGGCAAAAACAAATTTTTATCTTCAAATTCTTTATATGTAAATCCAGACTGCCTCAAAAGATCTGTCCGTCCAATCTCAAAAAACACAAAATATCGGCAATGGTGCACAACGCCCATTTTATCTACTTCGTTGTATCTTATCCTGATTTTCGTGGTATATTTGTTTGTATTATCCATAACCGGCTGTTACTGTGTTTTTATAGTCTCAAGAAGTTCGATGGTTTCTTGTTTTTCAGGAAAATCAGAGTCGCCCGCTACTTCCAATGCTTTTTTGAGAGCCTGCTCGGATTCCGTTTTTTTATTCATTATATAATAAATTTTGCCCAAATGAAATTGTATTGTTGGAATTTTCGGGGTAATCTGCGCCGCTTTTTCGATTAATTCTTTTGCCTCGGTATGGTTGCCGAGAATAAAATTTATCCAGCCGTAAGTATCTGTAATCGGTCCGCTGTCAGGCAAAATGGAATGGGCTTTCTTCGCAAGTTTTAAGCCTTCCTTCGGCTTGTTTTCATAAGACGCGATAAGCCAAGCGAGATTATTCAGAACAAACGGGTGCCCTGGATCAATTTTGTAGGCTTTTTGATAATATTCTATAGCCAATTTAATATCGTTTTGCTGTTCATACAACATAGCTATTCTAAAATAAGCTTCAGCGGAATTCTTGTTTAAGTCGGCAATATTTTCAAGTATCGCAATGGCTTGTTTAGTTTTATCTCTTGATATATAAAGACGGCTTAAAGAAGAAAGCAAACTAATATTTTCCGGTTCCAGTTCTTTAGCTTTAAGCAGGGTTTCTTCAGCAAGGTCATATTGTTCGCATCTCGTATAAAAATTTGCGAGAATAACAAAAAAAGATATATCCTGAGGGAATTCCTGTATTTTATTATTTAATAAATTTAAAGCCTTATCCCGTTGGCTCTCTTTGAAATATATATTTATCAGCCGGGCTACGGCATCAACATAATTCGGTTTTATCTGAAGAACTTTACCAAAGAGTTCTGCGGCTTTTTTGTTTTTGTCTTGTGAAGCATAAGTTATCCCCAGTCCATAATAAAAATCGGCTAAATCCGGATGAGCTTCAATTCCCTTCTCATATGTTTGCTGAGCGAGAAAATAGTTTTTCTTCGCTAAATAAACATTTCCTAAAGTTAAAAGTAAAATTTCTGATTTATCAAATTTTTTAATCGCTTTTTTTAAAATCTGTTCCGCTGAATTAAGATCATTTTTGGATATCATAATACGCGCCAATTTAAAACAGGAATCGCGTTCGATAAGCCCGCCCGGTTTAAGTTTTATAACTTTTTCATAATATTTCTGTGCTTCCTGAATATTGTTCACGTCAAAATAGGAATCGGCTATATTTATTAAGGCTTGCGGGTTATCCGGTTCTTTATTAATAATATCAAGATATATTTTTTCAGCTTCCTTATTTTTGCCTAATTTCCTTAGATTGAATGCTATAAGCAATTCATTTCTAGTTAGAGAACCTGCTATTTTACGTATCTCTAAACATTTCTCGAGAGATTTTTCCTCTTCGTTCATATTTTGGTACAACATGGCGATTTTCAGTTTAATTTCAAAATTTTTTTTATCGCGTTTTTCCGCCTCTTTAAACTGGAATAAAGCTCGGTCTTTATTTTTTACCAGAAGATAAAAGTTACCAAGCATAAAATAAGCAAGCGGGTTATCCGGTTCAACAATCTGTGCTTTCTCGAGATATTTAATTACGGCGTCACGATTTTCTTTTATAAGGTACGCTTGGCTTAACAAAAGAAGAATGGTGTAGTCATCAGGGTTATTTTTCAGAACCCGCTTGAACTGATCAATAGCGTTATCTGTTTGGCTTAAAGCAAGATAAGTCTGTCCTAATATGGTTCGGGCTTCTTTTGAATCCGGATCGTTAGAGATAATTTTTTTACATATAGATATTACTTTATCATAATTTTTTTTCTCAAAATAATAACTCGCTATAACAACTTGTCCGTCAATTTCTTCACCCGGAGCAAGCCCCTGTTTTATGTGAGCTAAAGCAGATTGTTCGTCTCCTTCATCAAGATAGATATAACTTAAAATTTTATGGGGTTCAAGAGCGTTCGGGTTTAACTCAATAGATTTAATTAAATATTCTTTGGCGGTTTCATTATCTTTTTTTTGAAAATAATAAATGAGTCCAAGCTGAGCGTACGGGCGTGAATCACCTGGATCAATCTCAATAACTTTATTATATGCCTCTTCGGCTTTAGCAATATCTCCTAATTTTTCATATGCCCGACCTTTTATTATGTAAGCCATAATGTTTAAAGGATATTGGGAAGTTATTTCATTTGCTAACGCGAGAGCTCTTTCCGGCTCACCAATACTTATTTTGTTTATCGCCCGTTGAATTTTTCCGTCAAGAACCTCCTGCTCGTTTTGGTCTGCGCCTGTGGCTTGAATAAAATCCATATTCATGGGAACGCCATAGACAAATGCTGTTGCGGATAGGATTACAATAACTGTCATTAAATAGATTTTCAGGCGATTAACATCCATAATTTTCTCCTTTATGAGAGTTGACTCTTTTTTTAAGGATTTATTAAAAGTTTATTCTTTCAAACTTTTTTTAATTAGGCAAGTTAATTTGTTCGAAAGCATATTAATTTTTACCTGATGCCTGAAACAAATTCTAATCGCCGATAAATTCCTTTTTTTTATTTAAGTTTATTTTTTAACCGTATTGTAATATACATTAAATAATACGGCTATTGGAAAATAAAATTCATAAAGGTTTTTATGGTTAGAAAAAAAGAATTGTTTTATATTTTTTTTGTTTTTACTGCATTATCTGTTTTACGCTGTTTTTACTGCGCAAACAACATTTTAGGCTTTATTTTATCTTTTATTTTTTTAAGTTTTTCGCTTATTTGTCCGGGTATTTTTTTATACCGTTTTTTTTCATCAAAAAGCAAGAAAATTAATGTAGGCGTTTTTAGTGTCAGCATTTTAATTCTTGGTACGGCATGGAACAGTTTTATTATTTTAGTTCTATCTTGTTTTTTTAAATTTTCTTTGCCGACATTGCTTGTAATCAATTCATTATTGATATCAACACTGTTTTTTATCTCGTTTCGAAAAAAAATATTTATAACCCCGCCGGACAAATTAGATTACTTCGCGCTAATTTTTATTGTCATAGCTGTTTTTCTCTTTTTTCGCCCAATGCCCCGCATCAACGGAGGGCGTGATCCCGGGGTTTATTTCGGTACCGCGATGAATATTGCTAACCACAGAACTTTGATTTTTAAAGAACATTCTATTCCCGAGTTCTCAAAAAAATTTTACGATAACAATTTACTTTATAATTATGACCGGTCAGGCGGAACCGGTATGTATCTGCCCGGTTTTTATTTAATTGACCATAAAGAAGGAAAAATAGCGCCCCAGTTTTTTCATCTTTACAGTTCATTCATAGCTTTGCCATTCGCTTTATTTGGTATTAAATTCGCTTTATATTCAACTTGTTTTTTAGCGTGGTTATCTGTTCTTGCAATTTATTATTGCGTAAAAAATATTTTCGGCGGCAAAACCGCTTTGTTCAGTATTATTATATTTATATTTTCTGTCCATAATGTGTGGTACGCTCGTTATCCAAATTCAGAGATAATGGTACAGCTTTTCTTTTTCGCGTCTATTTTCTTTTTTTCGCAATCTCAAAATTTCAGGCAGTATTTATTATCGGGCTTAATTCTGGGATTGACTTTTTTCGCCAGAATAGACAGCCTTTTACTTGTTGGGTCTCTTATGGTTACCGCTTTTTTACCGACCGTCAAACCAAGATTAATTAAATCCGCAGGTATTTTTATTATTACAGCTTTAATT
>JAGGZS010000308.1 GCA_021161885.1 bacterium | reverse complement strand
CAATAGGTGTGCTATAATATATATGGATTAATTTGAAAGTTTGGAAACTGGCGTTAATTTTTTTTATTGATTCAACAGTAGATTGCGTTAATGTACGTAACAGCCAGTTTGAATTTTTGTATCAGCCGGCTTAAGTTAATAGGATTTGTTGTCGAATTTATAATATTGGATTTGCAGTGCGTGAATCGGCTCTTTTTTGTTATTTGGATTTAGGGTTTTTGTGTATCGCAAATTAATTAACAGAAAAAAAAATTTTTTTTACACAACTTTGGATTGTATATATTCTATGAAATTCAAATATATTATTACTCTTTTGATTGTTTTTATAACGCTTAATATTGGAAATAATGCTTATTCGCAAAACAAAGACAGGGGGCTTTGGGTTTGGAGCGCTACGGACAGCATTATCGATGATTTTATAGCCAATGATTATGTCGATGACACTTGGGAATCGTTTATTAGTTTTTGTTCAGCTCCATATGGTAATCCTTCCGATAAAATAATTAATATTTATATGTCGGCTTATGCTTATATGCGTTTTAATGAGATAAAAATGAGTTTGTTTTTGTCCGATATGACCAGTAGAGGTTATAAAGTATTTGTAATTCTTGCCGACCCCATTTTCGCCGTACCAAATTATAATGATCCGGTACGAGGTAACATACGAACCGATTTTGAGGCGATGATAGACGATATAATTCAATATCAGCTTAAAGTGGAGCCAAACCAGAGATTTGCGGGCATTATGCTTGATATAGAACCTCATTTGCTTGATCCTGCCATTATGCCTGATCCGCCTATGAATTGGAATAAAAAAAGAAATTTTATTGTTATCTGGGAAACTTATTTGAACGATTTGTCTTATTGCAAAACTAGAATTGACGACTATAACGCATCTAACAGCCCGGCAATGAGTTTCTCAGATGCTGTCGCCTCATGGTATGATCAACCTGCCGATAGGGACAAAGACGGTACGGACGAAATTTTAACGGATGATATTATGCCGCTCGTTAGTTTTTATACGGTTCAGGCATACAGCGATACGCAAGCAGTGGTATTAGCCATATCCGAAGGAGAAATAGCAAAAGCTGAACAACAGGGTAAAGAATGTGTCGTAGGTGTTGAGACTATGCCTAATGACTGCGAAGGAGTTACATTTTATAATGAAGGGCATAATGAGCTTGAAACCGTTTTAGATTCTATATACGACAGTACCGATAACCAGAGTGTGTTTTACGACAATGACGCTTTCGGCGGGTTTGCCATACATTCTTACGCTAACAATTCCGGTTCTGAATTAGGATATCAGAATTTGACGCCGATTGTTAACAATCATGCTCCAATAATAACCATAATTTATCCAAACGGTGTAGAAGTTGACGGCATCACTTTTTCTGATGATTTCTCAGTCAATTGGGAAGTTCAAAGTACGGATTCAAAAAGTTATGATGTGCAGTTGTCTTATAAATTCGCAAGTGATCTTGATAACGATGCTATGCCGTGGACGGTTTTTGATACGGATACTAACGTATCGGCTTCTGTAACAGCATCTTCATCCACATTTGATATAACAGGGTTATCCACCAGTTCGACCGACAGGATTATAATCAGAGCACGAATATCTTACACTACGGGCGATGCTTTAACCACAGAAGACAGGACTAATTTCGGGATAGGCATAAAAGAGATACCTGATATGAACGTCTGGAGTGATCCTATTAACGTAGATCAGGATGATTACGCGCAAGGGTTGAAAGTGATAATTGATAACGAAGGTATTATACATGCGCTATATTATTATTTTTATTATTCCGCTGTAACACCGGGAATATATTATTCAAGGTCAGCTGATAACGGATTGACTTGGTCAACAACTCTTCTTACTCCAGACCCTGATTATTCTGCCGATTCAAAAAGCAAATGGCCGAGAAAACATTGTTTCTCTAAAAACGGAAAATTTCTTGCTGCCGCTTGGATCGAACATTACGATGAGAGCAAAAGTGATGAGTTTAATATGCGCGTAGCCAAGAATGATCAAAATAATAAGAGCGTTTATATAATGTTCAGTGATGATAACGGGTTGACTTGGCAAGGGACTGCCGGAAGCACATATAGAACATTAGTCCATAACCAAACCGGATACGGGCAATGTAATTTTCCAAATTTGGTTGTCGATGATAACGGCGATGTGCATCTAACATTCAGCGAAATACGCCAGACACCCTCATGGGGCACTATAATAAGTTATATCCCTTTTACATATTCTGCCTCTAACTGGACGGCAGGTTCTATCGTTGAAGTGAAAAGCGCGGGTTTTTCACCGGTTTTAAGTACACCTTCGGTTTGTAAAACAAGTAACGGAAAATTAGTTTTTGTATGGGGTGAAGTTTATGTTACTTCAGGCATAACCGATTCAATGAAAATAGTCTCTAAGGCATATGATGGGACTTGGTATTCTGAAAAAACAAGTTTTTTCTCACACCTATGCCTCTGACCAAAAACTTGACGGCGCGGCGGCTGAGTTTGCTAATTATCCGATATTTTTTCCGAAAATTATAGAATATAATAATACTGCGTTTGTTGTATGGCAGGATACGGAGGTAGGGTCGGCAGGCAAGTGGTCCTTAGAAGATAGCTCGAAAGTATATTTTGCCAAGCGGGATGTATCAACACAAACTACATCTTGGGTAGTTAACGATACGAATGGCATAGCCGATGGATTCGCACCGGATATAGCGAGTTACGATTATCAAGGCACAAATCTTTTACAGCTGGTTTACAGCAGGAATTTTTCTGAGTATGTAACAGATACTGAAACAGGTAATTTAGAATGTATGGAAAGCGATAACGATGGTGACGGCTGGATGTCGCCTATAACAGTTTTTGCGTCAGGCTCGGGTACCGCGACAGGTATCAGACGACCTTATATAAATGCTTCCGCGCGCGCAACTCAATATGCCTCGCGACCATTTATTTTTACACATCAAGGAAATATTTCAACAACTTGCTGGATTAATGGTACCGGCACTGATTACGCAAGAATGAGGGGCACATTGTTTTTAAACCCGCCTGAACCGCCGTTTGCTGATTTATCCGATAATGACGGGTTTCTGGTGAAATGGGCGCCTCCCGATACATCTTACGCACCGACCGGATATAAATTAAGGCGTGTGCCGGACAACGATATATCACAGGCATATAATCTTCAATCCGGCAATCAGATTTACGCTTTGCACTGTTACGATAACGACGGCATATCGCCAGGAGTCTATTACCGCTATGAACTCCTTTATCATGTTAACGGAGTCCATTCTCCGTGGTCTGCGTTATCTAATGCTGTTAAAGATGAAGATTATCTTTTGTTAGATGATTTTGAACTGAAAAATGGTACCGAGTCTTATACCGGAAATGAATATTTTCTTTTTGACGTAAACAAACCTATTGAGGCTGAAATTGTTTCCGATGAAAGCGCGACAGGTGATTATTCTTTGAAAATTACTTATACTGATGATGACCCTGAAGACCCTAAGGGTGCTGTCGCGTCGATAATTTTTCCCTCGGTGATGGATTTTTCAGCTTACGGAAGTATTGATTTACAAATAAGATTTAATCCCGGTCCCGGAATGATAGAACGTGAAATTCTTGTTAATCTGGAGGAAGAAACGAGCAAGGAAAGGTTTACTGTAGGAAACCCTATAATGCTGGTTGATGATGGTCAATGGCATACATATAATTTATTTTTAGATCAGATTACACCCGAGGTTCAAGGGACAACAATAGATTTAAACGATATTAGAAAACTTAGTTTTGTCACTTGGGGTAATGCAAGCACATCATATTACGTAGATGATCTTGAGCTAAACGGTAAATTACGCGGCGCTCCAATCTTAAATATTAGTCCATCTTGGCTTACAGCGGCTAAAAATACTGGTAACCCCGGTCAAGTATTTGGAAATGTTCTTAACGAAGATTTGACTCCTGTTGTAATAGAATTCGGTAACGCGCCCGATCCGTGGACAATACGAATATATACTTTACCTGAAGTTTATAATAACTCTGACGAGCTGTATATAATTAAAAAGGACGGGCTTATACGTTATGATGCTGATAACGATACGTATTATCCACAGTTTAATCTGCCTATAAAAGTCTGGTGTAAAAATTACGGGCCTGATGGTTTTTTTAACCAGAACGGAGATATAGTTAATCCGGCATATGCGCAAAAAGGATACCCGTCAATAGATAACAATTATTTTCTGCGTGGATATGATTTCGACAATGATAGTGAAATATATGGATTATTGCCTCCAAGTGAAGGTCAGTTTATTGAAGGCAGTAACGACGGTGAATATTTTTTTGACCTTGACGGAGACGGGTATCAGCAGGGTGATGACTTTTTTGCGGCGGGTGAAAACAGAGCCGCTATCGGCGAGGAACCTGTATGGCTGTTTGTGCCGGTTTTAAAACACGATACGATAGAAATGGATAACGACGCTATAGTAATGGACCCGGCTGATGAAAAAACATGGCGTGTTCTTACTGATTCATATAAAGGCGCGGGCGACCATAAATTAGAACTTTATTTCGCGGTTTTTGTCGGAGATAAACAGATTCTTTACGAAAATTACGAAAATGCCTATGGTAATTATACTGCTGTAATAATAGTTGATATAATTTATAATTAATATTTATGGAACCTCTGGAAAATGCAAAATTACAATTGCAAGAAGTGAAGCCGCGTGGCAATCTAAGCTCATTGTGCGATGAGATTAGATTGCCACACAAACTGTGTCTGTTCGCAATGACATAAGCGTTGTTCGTTAATTTTTCAGAGTTTCTTTAGTTATATTACTTATATTGATTTTATAGAATATCAAAAAACCGGCTTTAT